>NZ_JBFAHW010000146.1:0-24601 GCF_040654355.1 Streptomyces sp. NPDC050704
GCTACGACAAGTTTTCGAGCCGGACGCAGAGTGCGGTCACCCACTCGGAAAGTGATGTGCGAAGTCCGCGACGCCGCGGGGGCCCCTCACCCCTGAGATCTGGACGTGTGCCTACTGCTGTCCACGTCCCCCTGGCTACCGCGCGTCCAGCACCGTGCCGGTGAGTACCGGGCCCTCCACCGGCTCGAAGTCTTCGTCCCAGGTGGAGAGTTGGATTCGCAGTGACTCCGCCGGCTCGGTCAACGTGTCCGTGGTGGTGGGTACGGTCACCTCGGTGGTCAGCTCTCCTTCGGGGATGGAGGTCGGCAGGTAGAGCGGTGCCACTTCGGACAGCGGTCGGGACGGGGTCGGTGACTCGCCGGTGTTCATCTCGAACCAGTCCGGGTCGAGGTCCGTGCTGGAGAGTTCCGGGCCGGTGGTGACCGGAAGGAAGGCGGAGTCGAGCCACATCTCCGTGTCGGCGACCGCGGACTGTGTGATCCGCCAGGTCAGGCTCTGTCCTTCGGTGACGCGGTCCGCGACCGGTGTCGCCGTGAACGTGGGCATCGGGTCGTCGTTCTCGACGTTCACGCCGCCGAGGTGGGCGCCGACCACGGCGCCGCGGACCGCCTTCACGAACACGTTCTGCGAAGCGCCGTAGCTGAAGCGGGTGTTGCCGTGCACGTCGAGGGGCACCTCGATGGCGGCGCTGCCCGGACGGACCGTCACCACTCGGGATGTGACCTCGTCCGACACGGGGTTCGTGACGAAGAGCCGGACCTGGCCGCTGCCGCCCTGGCCGGAGACCCGCACCGGCACCCGGTAGGTCCGGACTCCGGAGTCGCCTTCCTCGACCGACAAGCGGCCGACATCGACGCGGGGCAGCGTGGCGGGCCGGACCGCCGCCATACCGGGGCGCCAGCCCGAGGCGTCCATCAGCCAGGCCTTTCCGGACCTGCTGCGGGGGGTCAGTTCGAGTGCCTTCACCCGCTTCAGGTCGAGTCCGGCCCGGGTCGCGGCCGTCAGCGGTACGCGTACCTCCCGCGCCCAGTGCGAGGCGGTCCGCTCGGTGCCGGGCAGTCCGTCGACACGGACCCGGCCGAGGGCCGCCCGTCGGCCCGCGGTGTCCGTGACGGAGACGTCCAGCCTGGTGCCGGTGGTGTTCGGCGGCACGATGACCCGCAGGGCCAGATCCTTGGCGCCGGCCAGGGAGACCGGCCGCGCGGGGCGTACCCGTACGGCGGAACCCGGTGCCGACCAGTCCAGTGCCACGGCGTGGCGGCCCGGTTCGGGTGAGGTCTCCCATGTGGCGAAGTGCGGTGAGTGGTCAGGGGATTCGGGGTTCAGGCAGGCGGTGGCCGGGTCGGGGTCGACCTGTGCGCACAGCCGGCCGCCGTCGCCGGCCACCGTGAGCGCGGCGTCCGGCAGGAACGCGGCCGTGCGCCTGGCTCCGACCGCGTGGGTGAGTACGCGTGCCGGGTCCGCCGACGCCGCCCGCACGTTCGAGCCGTCGAGCAGCGGGCGTACCCGGTCGTCGCCCGCCACGAACACCCGGGCCGCGGCGGCTATGTACGTGGCACCGGCGGTCTGCTGCTGAGCGGCGGTCAACCGGCTCGCCGTGCCCGGCGAGCAGACCGGGTCCGGCGCCTCGGCGTCGTGCCAGAAGTCGTCGTTGGCCGGTGCCTCGGCCTGTCCCGGCGTCCATTCGGTGTTGAAGAAGTTGTGGTTGGCGCCGACCATGTACACCGCGCTGTGCAGGGCTGCGCCGCGGCTGACGCCGCGCGTGCCGTCCACGTAGATCTCACCCTGCAGATCGGCCACATCGCCGTCGCAGCCGGGCAGAATCGTCATTGACGGCACGTCGGGAGCCGGGTTCTGGCCGAAGACGGTGGGGCCGATGAGGACGGTTCCGCGGATCTTCCAGCGCACCGGTCCCCGGTAACCGTCCTGGTCCGCGGGCGGCTTGGAGAGGCTGTCCAGCGCGGCCCGGTTCACGCCCTCGCCGCCCCGCGAGTGCCCGACCAGGAGCACGCGGGACAGGTCGGCCCGCGCGGTGGTCCGTACGATCGCCGGGGCCGTGGCCCGTCCGGTGGCCGACCAGTCCGCCCAGCGGGCGAGGTGCTGCCGGACCAGGGACGAGCGGGCCTGCGCGCCGCCGTCCTCCGCCAGGTAGTCCTGCCCGTTGATGCCGTTGGCGGCTATGGACAGCGTCACGTATCCCTGGGACGCCAGGAGTTTCTGGTCCTGCAGGTAACCGCGCTCGCTCGGTATCGGCTTCGAGCCGGTGGGGCACGGCCATTCGCCGAGTACGTCACCCTCGTCGCCGTCGCTCCCGGCGGTGAAGCAGGTGGAGTGGCGGCCGTGCAGGAACAGGGCCAGCGGGCGGCGGCCCGGGGCGCCGGTCGGCGCCACCACGGTCGCGCGCATCTCCACCGGGGCGGGGAGGTCGGGCAGTTGGACCGGCTTCAGCTCGTACTCGCCCGTGGTCGTCCGGTACGGGCCGGGGCGGCCGGGGTCCACGGGGTTGGCCGGCAGTGGGGCCGACGGCTCCGTCGCCGTTGTGGAGCGGCGCCGTTGCGGGGCGGTCGCGGTCGGGGTCTCGGGTGCGTCGAGGCGGCGCCCGCCTGCTCGTACCTGTAGGTCCGTCAGCCGGCCGAGTCGTACGCCGGCGAGGTCGAGGCTGAACGTACGCCCGTCCTCGGCGGCCAGCGGCCGGCCGAGCAGCCGGTCTCCGGAGTAGAACCCGACGGCTGCGTCGCCCATGGGCACCGGTGCGGTCGAGCGCCAAGTCAGTTGTTGGCCCGGGCCGTTGCCGGTGATCTGCCAGTCCGCCGGGAGTCTGCGGTCGGCGTCGGTCGATGGCTTGGGCGGTACGGGGTCGGCGGCCGGTTGGGCGTGCGCCCAGCCCGGCGAGCTCACCATCACCCCGAACAACGCCGCAGCGGCGACCAATGTGCGCCGGACACGGATCAACGTGCGCCTCCTGGTTGGTTCTTGTGCCCGGGCGTCTCGGTTGTGTCTGAGAAGGAGAAGGTGGTGAGAACCAAGGCCAAAGGGTTGCTCAGTGTTGATGATCAGGGTAGCTACCGCCGGTTCTGCCGTTCCCTCGGGCCTCACCAACTGATCTGCTTGCCACGGGCGTTGACCCGCCTCAGGTGCACCAGCACAATGAGGGCGCACTGTTGAGAGCGCTCTCAGGCTTCCGAGGGAGATTCATGACCGGCAGGCAGGACCCGGCGCTCAGTCGCCGTACGCTCATCGGCGCGGGCCTCGGTGTCGGGGCCGCGGTGTTTGCCGCGGCCGGTGTCGGTGCCGGTTCGGCCCACGCGGTCGGGGGGTCGGCCGCCGGTGCCGGTTCGGGGCGGGGGCATGCCTTTCTCGCCGCCGCCATGGATGCCTATCCGGATCACGGTGGTGTTCGGCTGGCCCAGAGCTACAGCGACCAGGCGGGCTTGTTCAGCACCGCCTTTACCTACGACAACGCTCTCGCGGTTCTGGCCCACCTCGCGGCCGGGACCGCGGACGGGCGGGGCAGAGCCGTGGTTCTTGGAGACGCGCTGCTCTACGCCCAGGCCCATGACCCCGCGTACGACGACGGCAGGCTCCGTCAGGCCTACAACGTCGGGCCGTACGTCTTCTTCGACGGGGTGCCGCAGCCGGACGGCTTCGTACGGGCGGACGGCACCGCCAACGTCGGCACGCAGTTCGGGTTCACGGGTACGGCGGTCGGTGACATGGCCTGGGCGGGGATCGCGCTCAGCGCACTCGCCCGGCGGACCGGGGCCCGCCGCTTCCTCGCCGGTGCCGTGCGGATCGGGGAGTGGATCGAGCGGAACGCGCGTACGGACGAGCCCCTCGGCGGTTACAAGTTCGGGGTCGACGGGGCGGGGGCGAAGCTGCCGTTCAGTTCGACCGAGCACAACACTGATCTGGTGTGTCTGTTCGGGCGGCTCGGGCGGCTCACCGGGGAGCGGGTGTGGGGGGAAAGGCGTGCGCGTGCCGAAGCCTTCGTCAAGAAGATGTGGGAGCCGGGCGAAGGTTTCTTCTACACCGGTACCAATGACGGTGTGACGGTCAATAGGGCTCCGATTCCCGAGGACGCGCAGACCTGGACTCATCTCGCGCTCGACTCGCGTTCGTACTCCCGGTCGTTGGACTGGGCGGCTGCCGAACTGGCCGTTCTCGACCGGTCCGACCGGCCGAACAGCACGGTGCCCGCGGGGCAGTCGTACGAAGGGGTCACCTTCAGTTCCGCCAGTCTGCTGGCGGACGAGGAGGCTCCGATCGCCGAGTTCCAGCCCAGGCCCGACCGGAACGGGGTGTGGTTCGAGGGGACGGCGCATCTCGCGCTTGCCTTGCGGGACCGGGGCGGGCGTGGCGACGAGGTGCGTGCCCGTCGGCTGATCGCCTCCGTCGAGCGGGCTCAGGAGCTGCTCGGTGGGGCGCAGACCGTTGGCGGCAAGGCGCTTCCCGAGCGCTCGGGGGTCGTCTCGGCTAGTAGTCCGCTCGATACCGGATTCGGGTTTGGTTACTACCCGTACCGGCATGTGGGGGCGACTGCCTGGTACTTGCTGGCGGTTACGCGCACCAACCCGTTGCGGGGCTGACGGGCTTACGGGTCCTGCGCGGTGCGGTTCGTTGTGGGGTCGGGGCCGTGCCGGTACGTCGAGTCCGCCGCCTTCCGGGTGTACGGCTGTCTGTTTTGACGGGTGGCGTCACTGGGAGGAGCCCTACGCGGCGGACTGCGACGTACCGGCACGGCCCGCTCCCGTTTGTACAGCGGCTGCGGGTGCGTTCGGCCCGGGGGTGCCGGGCGGGGGCCCGATCCGGTGCGGTACAGCGCCCCGAAGGGGCGCGGGGAACTGCGCGACCAGCCACGGGCGGCCCGCGGAATCAATACCGCACCCCGCCCGCGGAGCGCTCAGTGGCCGAGTGTTGCCAGGGCCGGGGCGAAGGCGATCAGGAGGGGGAGGAGGGGGGCCAGGGCGGCGACCGTGGTGGTGCTGCGGCGGCGGGCTCGGGTCAGGCGGGGTGGGGGGTCCAGGAGGCGTTCCACGCGTTGGTGGAGCAGGGGGCGGGGGGTGGCGCAGGAGAGGACGCCGCGGTGCTGGTTGAGCTCGATGAGGGCGAGTGCGGTGGTGAGGTGGCCGCAGCGGCGGGAGGCCGTGTCGTCGGCGGAGAGTTCTACCAGGCGGTGGGTCTGGTCGCGGAAGTGGGTGAAGACCGGGATCCCGGGGAAACCGTCGGCCAGGGCCTGGGAGAGGTGCAGCAGCCAGTCGTGGTGAGCGCGGGCGTGGCCCAGTTCGTGGGCCTGGATGGCGTCGAGCTGGGTGTTGGTGAGACGGTGCAGGGCGCCCGTGGTGACGACGAGCTGGGGTGGGTTGCCCGGCATCCACCAGGCGTCCGGGTACTCGTCCTCCAGTACGAGGAGGGGGCCGCGGGAGGCCGGGAGGCCGGCGGGCAGCTCGGGGGCGCGTTCGCGCAGGTGCTCGCGGCGCAGCCGGCGGCGCCTGCGGGCCTCGACCACCTCGCGGGCCAGCATGGCCGTCGTCCAGGCGGCCCCGCCGGCCAGCAGCAGGGTCAGCGCGGTGGTCCAGGGCGGGGCGGCGGCGAGGTCGTACGCCTCGGTGACGGCGGGCGGCGCGGGCGCGAAGACATGGACGCGGACCGTGTGGAAGACGGCCGAGGCGCTCAGTACGAGTGCCGTCAGGCAGCAGAGGAGGACGGTGGCGACCAGGCACTGCCATACCCAGAGGGCGAGTACGGGTTCCCGCTCCGGCCAGGCGGAGCGGGTCAGGGTGCGGGGGGCCGCGACGGCCGCAGTCAGGGCCACGGCCGCCATCAGCAGCAGGGGCAGGGATACGGATACGGTCATGTCGCTGGGTCCCTCTCGTCCGTCTGCCGTCGGCCGGCTTTTCCCTGACCGTTGTCTGTTGGCCTTCGGCGCCGTGGCGGGCGCGGGGAGGCGGGTGGTGAACACGCTACCGGCAGTCAGGGGGCGGCGGCGACGGTCGGTGTGCCGAGCGGACGGGCGGGCACTTTGATACGCCGGCTGTCGGCGCGCGTATATATACGGGCGCCGGCGCGGTGGACCCCGCCCTCTTAAGAAGCTGCGTACTTAAGGGGTCCTTACCGTGAACGGCTAGCATCGCTCTCTGTTGTCGATGAGGTGGGGTGGGCGTCGTGTCGGAGGGACCGCGGATCGCGGTGGCCGTGGTGACGATGGGGACGCGGCCCCAGGAGGTCGACGAGCTGCTCGCTTCGGTGGCCAAGCAGGACGTCGCGCCCGCACGGATCGTGATCGTCGGGAATGGCTGCCCGCTGCCCGAGTTCGCCGACCGGCTGGGCCTTCCCGGCGAGGTCACCCCCATCGAGGTCGACGAGAATCTCGGCTGCCCGGGCGGGCGGAACGTGGCGCTGGGGCGGCTGCGGGAGTTCGGGGACGTCGATGTCGTCGTCGAGCTGGACGACGACGGGCTGCTCGTGGACGCTGATGTGCTGCGGCGGGTACGGGACCTGTACGCCGCCGAGCCGCGCCTGGGCATCGTCGGATTCCGGATCGCCGACGAGTACGGCGAGACCCAGCGGCGGCACGTGCCCCGGCTCGGTGCCAAGGACCCGATGCGGGGCGGGGAAGTGACCGGTTTCCTCGGCGGCGGCCACGCCCTCTCCATGGAGATGCTCGCGCAGACCGGGGACTGGCCCGCCGAGTTCTTCTTCGCGCACGAGGAGACCGATCTGGCCTGGCGGGCCGCCGACGCCGGGTGGACCATCCGGTACGAGCCTGAGCTGCTGCTCCAGCACCCGAAGACCTCGCCCGCCCGGCACGCCATCTACCACCGTGTCACCGCCCGCAACCGCGTCTGGCTGGTCCGGCGCCGGCTGCCGCTGCCGCTCATCCCCGTCCACCTGGCGGTCTGGATCGCGCTGACTCTCGTACGGACGCGGTCCGTCGGCGGGCTGCGGGCGTGGTTCGGCGGCTTCGTGGAGGGGCTGCGGGTGTCGGCCGGGGAGCGTCGGCCGATGCGCTGGGGGACCGTGTGGCGGCTTACGCGACTTGGGCGGCCCCCGGTCGTCTGACCGGCAGAGGGGGTATGGGGGCTGGGGGAGGTTGGGGGGCTGGAGCCCAATTGCTTGGCCGGTCGGCCGGTCGGCTGTCCGTCCGGGTGGGCTTCGGCTGTCGGTTGTGTGATGTCGGCCGACGGTTGGGTTTTGCTTGCGGGAATCCGCGGGACCGGATGTGGGGGGAGCCCGGGGAGTGTGTGCGGGTATGGAGAAGGCGCCCTGCGGGGCGCCTTGTTCTTCGTGTGCGTCCGTCTTGTGCGCGGACCGCTCTCGTCTGATCTCGGACCCGGTCGCGACGGTGACACTCCCCCGAGCCGCGGCGACATACGACGCCAACCGCGTACCGGAGCGACCGGGTCCGATGTGATGATCAGATCAGGCCACACCAACCGATCGCTAACATGTGACGAACGGTGTGGCGGGGCACAGAGTTTCGCCCGAGCGGTGTCGGAGCGACGGATTCAAGCCGTCGGCGGTCACCGGTGGGAAAAGGCGGACGGGTGGGCGGCGGGATGCGGTCGGAGCGGGCGGCCGGGCTGCGTTTCGGGCTGCTCGGGCCGACGGTCGTGTACGACGCCGACGGTACGGCCCGGCCGGTCGGCGGGGCCAAGGGCCGGGTGCTGCTCACCGCTTTGCTTCTGGAACCGGGGCGGGTCGTCGCCGTCGAGGTGCTCAAGGACGCGCTGTGGGGTGAGACGCCGCCCGCATCCGCGCACGCGTCCCTGCAGAACCATGTGACCCGTCTGAGACGGCTCCTGGACGATCCGGAGCGGCTGCGGTCGGTGCCGCCCGGGTACCGACTGAGGGTCGCGGACGGCGAGTTGGACGTGCGGGTCTTCGAGGCCCGGGTCGCGGCTGCCCGCGCGGCGCACGCCCGGCGGGACTGGGCGCGGGCCGCGGCCGAGGCCCTTGCGGCGCTCGGGCTGTGGCGCGGTACCCCCTTGAGCGACCTGCCCCCGGAGGTCGGCGGGCTCTCCCTCGTCCAACGGCTTGAGGAGGCGCGGCTGTTCGCCCTGGAGTGCCGGTACGACGCGGAGCTGGAACGGGAGTTGGAACTGGGGCTGGAGGCGGGCCGTGGGGTGGCCGACGGGGGTGATGAAGCCGGTGGGGGTGGCGGGGGCGTGGGGCTTGCCGGGCTTGCGCCCGAACTGGCCGCGCTGGTCGCGGAGTTCCCCCTTCGTGAGGCCTTCCACCGTCAGTTGATGCTGGTCCTGTACCGGACGGGCCGCCAGGCCGAGGCGCTGGCCGTCCATCGCGATCTGAGACGCACCCTCGTCCGCGAACTCGGGGTGGAGCCTGGGCTCGCGGTCCGGGAGGCTCACCAGGAGATCCTGCGGGAGCCGGAGCGCCGGGCGGGGGTGGAGGGGGTGAAGGGGGTGAAGGGGGAGGCCCGAACATCCCCGGCGGGAGTCCCCGGAACCTCCGCCGCGCCGGAGGGCCGGGAGGCTCCCGCCGTCCCAGGGGTTCCGGAGAATTCCGTCGGCCTGGAGGCTTCGGAGGCTCCCGTCGTCCCGGAGGCCCATGTCCCCGTCCCCGTGCCCCGTCCCGCCCAACTTCCGCCCGCTCCCGTCTACTTCACCGGCCGCACCGACACCATCCGGGATCTGCGTGCCGCCCTCGTGCCGGCCGGGGACGGGCGGCCCCGGGCGGCGGTGGTCAGTGGCATGGCGGGGGTCGGGAAGAGTGCGCTGGGGCTCCAGGTGGCGCACGTGCTGCGGGAGGAGTTCCCGGACGGGCAGTTGTACGTACGGCTGCACGGCGCCACACCGGGCGTGCCGCCGCTCACGTCCGGGCAGGCCCTCGCCGCGCTGCTCCGTGACCTGGGTGTCGAACCGCGCGGCGTGCCCGAACACCCGGACGCGGCAAGTGCGTTGCTCCGTTCGCTGCTCGCGCCCACCCGCACACTGCTGGTCCTGGACGACGCCGCGAACGCCGCGCAGGTTCGCCCCCTGCTGCCCGCGGGACCCGGCTGTGCGGTGATCGTCACCAGCCGCTCGCCCCTCACCGCGCTGGACGGCGTGTCGCGCTTTCCGCTTGGGCCGCTCTCCGGCGAGGAGAGCGCCGCACTGCTGCGCGCCGTCTCCGGCCGGGACGGCCTCGACGGTACGCACCCGCTGGTCGGCCTCACCGGACGGCTGCCCCTCGCCCTGCGTATCGTCGCCGCTCGGCTCGCCGCCCGCCGGGTCCTCACCCCGGACGCGCTCGCCGGTCAACTGGCCGCCTCCGACGAGCGGTTGCACCACCTTGAGTACGACGACCTCAGCGTGCGCCGCTCGCTCGCGGTCGCCCTCGACGCGCTGCGCGCCTCGGACCGCGAGACCGACCGCGACGCCGCGTTCGCCCTGCGCCGGATCGGCGCGCTCGACCTGCCGACGTACGGTGTCCCGCTCCTCGCCCGGCTGCTGGGCACCGGCGAACGACGTGCCGAGGCCGCCCTCGACCGCCTCGTCGACGTCGCCCTCCTCGACGAGACGACGTACGGCCGCTACACCCCGCACGACCTCGTACGCGACTTCGCCCGCGAGGTGGCCCGGGCGGCAGGAGAGGGAGGAGGGGCAGGGAGAGGAGAAGAGGGGGAGGCGGACGCGGAGGGGCTCGGCCGCCGTTCTATGGGCCTGGGCGCGGGGCCCGTGGACCTGAGTGCCGGGTCCACAGACCCGGCTTCGACGCCTGCAGCGCCCGGCTCCAGCCCGGCCGCGCCCGGATTCCAGCCAGCCGCCGCGCCCGGTTCGGATCAGGCTCACGTTGGACAGGACCCGACCGACATCACCCTCCGCTGGTACATCGCCGCCGCCCGTCAGTGTGTGCTGGCGCTGACCCCGTCCGGTGTCGACCGGGACAACCGGCTGGGGGCGACTCCGGCCGAGCGGGAGCGTACGGCCGTCGGGGGCGAGGAGGCCGAACCGTTCGCGTCGGCCGCCGAGGCCGTTGCCTGGGGGGACCGTGAGGTGGCGAACGTGGTCGCGCTCGTCGAGGGCCGTGCCGCCGGGTCCCCGCTCGTCCCCGTCCTCGTACGGTCCCTCTTCCCGTATCTGCAACGCCGAGGCCGGCTCCCCGAGTTGGAGACGCTCGGGCGGCGGGCGCTGGACGTGGCGCGGCGGCTCGGGGACGACGCGGCCGAGGCGATCGCGCTCTCCGACCTGGCGGGTCTGCACTTTATGCAAGGCCAGGCGGGCGAGGCGCTCGCCCTGACCGACCAGGCCCTCGCGCGCTGGCGCGTCCTCGGTGTCGCGTCGCGCATCCAGCGCTGCCTGAACAACCGCGGTCTGCTGCTCGAAAGCCTGGGCCGGTACGCCGAGTGCGAGGTCGCGCTGCGCGAATCCCTGGAGCTGGCCCGGGAGTTGGGCGACATGGCGGGCGAGGCCATCGCCTACAGCAACCTCGGGAACCTGTACGAGCACACCGATCCGCGCGCCGCCATCGCGTGGCACGAGCGGAGCATCGCGCTCGGGGAGCTCATGGGCGACTCCCGGGTCCGCGAGTCCGGGCACTGCAACATCGGGTACGCCCACCTCACGCTCGGCGAACCGGCCGGTGCGCTGGAGCACTTCGACCGTGCCGTGAGCGTCTCGGACGGTGTCGACTGGCAGAGCGGCTCCCAGACCCGGCTCGGCCTGGTCCAGGCGCTGCGCGGCCTCGACCGCACGGAGCGGGCCGCCCGTGAGTGCGCCGAGCTGCTGGAGCGCGCCGAACAGCGGGCCGACCGCTACACCACCGGTCTGGCCCGGCACCAGCGGGGACTGCTCCACCGGTCGGCGGGCCGCAGCCGGGAGGCGTACGAGGAGTGGGCCCTGGCCCTCGACGCCCTGGACGGCACCGACAGCCCGGTGACCGGGGAGCTGCGGCGGCTGCTGGGTGACATCGACTGACCTCCCGCGCGCCCGCCAGCCCGCCTGCCGTCAACCGGCCTTCTGGGCAGGCACGTTCACTTGGCGTCCGCGTAACACTCCACCACCGCCGTCGTGAAGGGAAACCGCACCGGCGTCTCCCCGAACGTCAGCCGCCCCGCCAGTTCCGCCGCCTCCCGGATCGCCTCCACCACGGCGTCGGCCTCGTCCGCCGGGCAGTGCACCATCACCTCGTCGTGTTGGAAGAAGACCAGCTCGGCCGCCATGTCGCGGCAGGCCCGGCGGAGGGCGGCGAGGACCAGCAGGGTCCAGTCGGCGGCACTGCCCTGGACGACGAAGTTGCGCGCGAAGCGGCCCCTGGCGCGGGAGTTGGTGGAGGCGTACCCCGGCACCCACTCGTCGCCGTCGGAGCCGAAGGAGTGGGCAGAACCGAGAGAGCCGCTGGAGGTTCCGTCGGCTCCTGCGCCCGCCGGCTCGTCCTGCGGGAGTCCCACCTCGTCCGACGTGGAGCCGGAGCCGGCTGCCGGTGGGCAGGTCCGCCCGAGCCAGGTCCGTACGAGCCGCCCCTCCTCGCCCTCCCGGGCCGCGTCGTCCACGTACGCGACCGCCTTGGGGAAGCGGCGGCGCAGCAGCGCGAGGTTCTTGAGGCCGTCGCCGGACGTCTGGCCGTAGACCGCGCCGAGCACGGCGAGTTTCGCCTGTGCGCGGTCGCCGGAGAAGGCGCGGTCGGAGACGGACTGGTAGAGGTCGGTCTCCCGGCCCGCGACCTCCATCAGGCCGGGGTCGCGGGAGATCGCGGCCAGCACACGCGGTTCCATCTGGTCGGCGTCCGCGACCACGAGCCGCCAGCCGGGGTCGGCGACCGCGGCCCGGCGTATGACCTTGGGGATCTGCAGCGCGCCGCCGCCGTTGGTCACCCAGCGCCCGGTGACCGTGCCGCCCGGCAGGTACTCCGGTCTGAACCGGCCGTCCCGCACCCAGTCCTGGAGCCATGACCAGCCGTGGGCGACCCAGATCCGGTACAGCCTCTTGTACTCGATCAGCGGCTTGACGGCGGGATGGTCGACCGTCTCGATCTCCCAGCGGCGGGTGGACTTCACCTTGATGCCGGCCTGCGCGAAGGCCTTGACGACGTCCGCGGGCAGATCGGGCCGCACCCGGCGGCCGAACGCGGCCGACACCTCGTCCGTCAGCTCGGCCAGGCGCCGGGGCTCGCCCCCGCCCGTGTACCGCTCGCCGAGCAGTTCGTGCAGTACCTCGCGGTGGACGTCCGCGCTCCACGGCAGCCCGAACGCGTTCATCTCCGTCGCCACCAGCATGCCCGCCGACTCGGCCGCGGTCAGCAGCCGCATCCGCTCGGGGTGCGCGGTCGTGTCATGTCTTCGCTGCTGGTCCGCGTACACCTCCATGAGCTGGTCCAGTGGTACGTGGACGGGGCGCGGCTCGAAGAGGGAGGACTGCGAGCCGGGCTCGGCGGAGCGCTGCCGGGGGTCCGGCGGTACGGGGCCGCCGCGCAGCCTGGCCAGGGCGGCGGCCGCGGACCGGGGTTCGCCGAGCCGTCCTTCGTGGCCGAGGAGGAGGGTCTCGGCGGCCTCCATGTCGTAACACCGCTCCACGCGGACCCCCGCGGCGCGCAGCCGGGGGTAGACCTCGGCCGTCGAACGCCACACCCAGCGGGTGACGTCCGGCCGGGACCGTACCGACTCGGCGAGGTCCGGCTCCCGGAGGAGTGGTCCGGCGGGCAGCCCGTCGGACCCGAGGGGGGCGAGCTCCGCGCCGCCGTCCTCGGTTGGTGCGAGAGCCCACCGGCCGGTCATGACCGTAAGTTTCGCAGGAGGGTCTGACAATGGCCCTGACCTGCAAGTTCAGGGCCGCGCCCGGCAACTTCACGGTCGCGCCCGGCAAGGTCACGGCCGTGACCGGCAAGTTAACGGCCGTGTTCAGGGCCGTGTTCAGGGCCCTGTTCAGCGCCGGGCACAGGTCGTGGTCGCGGGCGGTCAGTCCTCCTGGCGGGACTCGCGGATCTTCTCCAGCGCCTTCTCGATGTTCGCTTCGGCCGCCGCCTTGTCGATGCCGAGCCCGCCGAGCAGGCCCGTGCCGGCCTCGTGCTCCAGCAGCGCGAGCAGGACGTGCTCCGTGCCGATGTAGTTGTGGCCGAGGCGCAGGGCCTCGCGGAAGGTCAGTTCGAGGACCTTCTTGGCGCTGCCGTCGAAGGGGATGAGCGCGGGGATGCTCTCGGCGCGCGGCGGGAGGGCGGCGGTCGCGGCCTCGCGCACGGCGTCCAGGGTGACGCCCTGTGCGGTGATCGCCTTCGCCCCGAGGCCGTCCGGGTCGGCGATCAGGCCGATGACCAGGTGCTCGGTGTGGATCTGGTCGTTGCCCGCGGTCCTGGCCTCCTCCTGGGAGGCGACCACCACGTTCCTGGCCCGTGGCGTGTAGCGGCTGAAACCCTGGCTGGGGTCGAGGTCCGACTCGGCCTTCGGCACGAACCGCTTCTGGGCCGCCTGCCGGGTGACCCCCATGCTCCTGCCGATGTCCGTCCAGGAGGCGCCCGAACGCCTGGCCTGGTCCACGAAGTGGCCGATCAGGTGGTCGGCCACGTCGCCGAGGTGGTCCGCGGCGAGCACCGCGTCCTGGAGTTGTTCGAGCTCGTCGGTGTGGACTTTCTTGATGGCCTCGATCAGGTCGTCGAGGCGTACCTGGGTGGTGGCACGTGGGTTCGTGGTCATGTGTCAACCTTAGGTTGACAGTGATGGGGTGTCAACCGCGAGTTGACACCCGACCGTCGCATCACCGGACACCCGACCGTCGCGTCACGGGACACCCTCCGTCGCGTCACCGGACACTCCGCCAAGCTCCCGCCCCGGAAGCCCCAACCCCCACCATCACGCAGACCCCGGCACACCAACCGACCACATCCCACGGCACGGCGACCCCCACCGGCGCCGACAGCCGCCCGAGCGCCACGCACAACCCGGCGAGGTTCACCGCGGTGACCGCGCCGCCGAGCAGCACCCCCGCGCAGACGCCGACCACCGACTCGCCCGCGACCACCCGCAGCACCTGCCCCCGGGTGGCCCCGGCCAGCCGCAGTGACCGCAGTTCCGTCCGCCGGGCCGACGTGGCCATCAGCAGGGTCCCGGCCAGCGAGATCGCGGCGTAGACCAGGGCGATCCCGAGCACGACGAGCAGCCCGAGCCGGGTCTGCGCGCCGGTCCGCGGCCGTGCCGAGGAGAGCCACTCCTCCGCGGACCGCACGGTGCCGCCGGAACTCCGCAGTGCCGCCTCGGTCCTCGCCCGGTCCGCCCGACTCGCCCCCGGCGGGACCCGTACCTCCAGCCGGTCGACCACCGCGCCGCGGGCGTTCGGCGTCGTCACGTACGCCCCGTTGTCCCCCGTCCCCCGCGCCAGCACCGCCGCGATCCGCAACCGGGCCGGCCGCCCGTCCCCGAGCCGGACGGAGACGAACGAACCCACCTCGTGCCGCTCCCACTCCTCGTTCACGACGATCGACCGGTCGTCGAGATCGCGGATGTCCCCTGCCATGACGGGTAGTTGGGACAGGGACGCGAAGGCCGCGACATTCGTCACCGCCCGCGCGTCGGACCGTATGAGCGCGGTTCCCTCCTCCCGTACGAAGACCGCGGTCGAGGCGGACCCGGCGACGACGGCCCCGGCCGCACGTGCCGCGAGCGTCGCCTCGGCAGTCCTCAACTCGCCGCCCGTGACCACGAGATCGGCCGTGGTCCGCGCCCGCAGCTCCGCCGCCTTCGCCCGCGACACCGTCCCGGCGGACCCCAGCAGCGACCCCGCCAGCGCGACCGTCAGCAGCACGGGTGCCGCCACGGCCGCCGTGCGCCGCACCGAGGCGCCCGCGTTCTCGCGGATCAGCATCCCGGTGACGCCGGGCAGTCGCAGGAGCCGTACGACCGGACGGACGAGGAGCGGCGCGAGTGCCGCGACGGCAGTGACGAGGAGCATCGGCTGGGTCGTGTACGTCTTCCGCTTCAGCAGCGCGGACGGGTCCGACCACAACGTCCAGACCAGCAGGCCGAGTCCGCAGGCCAGCAGCCCCGCCCCGACGATCCGCCGCGACCACGGCATCACACCCGTGTCCACGGACGCCTCACGCAACGCCTCGGCCGGCCCGATCCGCCCGGCCCGCCGCGAGGCCGCCCACGCACCCGACAGCGCGACCAACAGGCCGGTCCAGAAAGCGACTTGGTACGGCCACGACCATGGCGGCGACGAGCCGTCGACATCGGCGACCGTGAACCACGGCGGAGCCACCCCGCCCTCCACCAGCGCCCGCGCGAGCCGGGGCGCCGCCCAGGAACCCAGCGCACACCCCGCCGCCGACGCGGCCGCCCCGACCGCCACCGCCTCCCCGAGCAGCAGCCTCCGTACCTGACCGGGCGTCGCCCCGGCCATCCGCAGCAGCCCGAACTCCCGGCGCCGCAGCGCCACGACGAAGGCGAAGGTCGACGCCGTCACGAAGACCGACACGAAGGCCGCGACCCCGGCGGCGGTGCCGAGCAGCGAGTTCACCGCGACCAGCGCCTCGGCGTCCCGCTCGGTGGCGGGGTCGGCGAGACGGCGCGCGTCGCCGGTCAGGACGCGGGGGCGGGGGAGGGCGCGGTCGTCGGCGGCCTCGGGTACGGCCTCGCGTACGACCTTCCGTACGGCCGCTTCGGGGGCGTCGACGCCGACCGCGTCCCGGCGCACGCCATCCAGTCGTACGGGGCCCAACTCCCGCAACCGAGCCAGCAGTTCATCGTCCACAGGGTGTGGATGAGCCAGCGGTCGGGACACCACGGTGGTCCCCGGGCCCCGTCGCACCTCCACCGTGAGCGTGTCCTGCCCCATCACCACGACGGGCGAGGACGCGAACCGTTCCGGCGCGCGCGAGGGTGCGTCCAGGGAGGCGGCGAGCCCGACACCCATCGCCGTCATCACGCCCACCCCCAGCGCGACGGCGACGAAGGAACCGGCGAAGGACGCCCACCGGGTGCGCAAGGAGGAGAGGCTCACCGGCCATAGGCCCACCGGCCGCAGGCTCAGCACGGGGCGCCCTCCAGTTCCGTCAGGTGGGCGGCGACGCGTTCGGCGGACGGGGCGGTCAGCTCGCCGCCCACCCGGCCGTCGACCAGGAACACCACCCGGTCCGCGTACGAGGCGGCCACCGGGTCGTGCGTGACCATGACCGTGGTCTGGCCTTCCCCGTCCACCAACTCCCGCAGCAGGGACAGGACTTGGCGGCTGGTCGTGGTGTCGAGCGCGCCCGTCGGCTCGTCGGCGAAGAGCACGGCGGGGCTCGTGATCAGCGCCCGGGCCAACGCCACGCGCTGCTGCTGGCCGCCCGACAGCTGAGACGGGCGGTGCCGGGCGCGCTCGGCGAGACCGACCCGCTCCAGCGCCTCCCGCGCCGCCGCACGCGACGGCCGGCGGCCCGCCAGGCGCAGTGGCAGCGCCACGTTCTGCGCGGCCGTCAGCGACGGCAGCAGATTGAACGACTGGAAGACGAAACCGATCCGCTCCCGCCGCAGCAGCGTCAGCCGCCGCTCGCTCAGCCCGCCAAGGCCGACCCCGTCGACGGTCACCGTCCCGGAGCCGGGCCGTTCCAGCCCAGCCGCGCACTGCAGCAGGGTCGACTTCCCCGACCCCGACGGCCCCATCACGGCGGTGAAGGTCCCGGCGCCGAAGTCGAGGTCGACCCCGTCCAGGGCGACGACGGCACCGTACCGGCGGCGCAGTGACCGGATGCGTACGGCCGGGGCGGAAGGTGCGGCTGCGGTGGTACGTACGGCTGTGGTGGTCATGCCCTCCAGCGAACCGTCCGCGGGCCGCCCGGACACGACCACCAGGGGGTGTCCTGGGGGTAGGGCAGGCCATACCCCGGCCTCCGGCCCGTGACACGATCGAGGAATGAGTAGGAGTACGTCCGGCACCGTGGAGCGCGCCTTCGAGGCGGCCCTCTACGCCGACACCGAAGCGGCCCTCGACACGGGAGCCTCGCTGCTCGCCGCCGACCCGGCGTCCGACGCCGAACTCGCCCGGCGTGGCGAGGAGTTCGTCGCCGCGGCCTGGCGTCGCGGCTGGCAGCCGGCCGATGTCGTACGGATCGTGCGGCGCGAGCTGGACGACGTACACGTACGCCTGGTGTCGGCGCTGGTCCTCGCGCAGGCGAAGCGGCGGAAGCCGGGCGAGAACCCGGGCCCGCGCTGGACGGCACAGCTGGCAGAGCTCGAAGAGCCGGCGGCCGGGGGAGAAGGGGGAGAGAGGGGAGCGGCAGCGGCACCCCGCACCGACCGGTTCTCGTACGCTACCGCCGCCCTTGAGCTGTACCGGCTGCTGCTCCGCCTGCCCGCCATCGAGCCGCTGGACGCACCCGGCGCACCCGGCGCGGTCAAGGGGGCCGCGGTGCCGAAGGACTCCCGGATGCTCGGCCGTATCCGCGCGCTGCTCGCCAAGGCCGAGGCGACCGGGTTTCCGGAGGAGGCGGAGGCGCTGAGTGCCAAGGCGCAGGAGCTGATGGCGCGGCACAGCATCGACGAGGCGCTGCTCGCGGCCCGTACGCACGCGAAGGACGCGCCCGGCGCCTGCCGCATCGGTGTCGACGCGCCGTACGAGACGGCCAAGGCGGTGCTGCTCCACGCGGTGGCGGGCGCGAACCGTTGCCAGGCGGTGTGGAACGAGGCCCTCGGTTTCTCGACCGTCGTCGGCTTCGAACCCGACCTGGAGGCGGTCGAGCTCCTCTACACCTCTCTCCTCGTGCAGGCCACGGCCGCGATGACGAAGGCGGAGGCGGCTCAGCGGGCGGGCGGCCGGAAGCGCACGAAGGCCTTCCGGCAGTCCTTCCTGGCCGCGTACGCGCATCGCATCGGCGACCGGCTCGCGGCCGTGGCCGAGGAGCAGGTGACGGCCACGGGAGGGGAGTTGCTGCCCGTGCTCGTGGCCCGCGACGTGGCGGTCGCGGACCACGCGGAGCGCATGTTCCCGGAAACCGTCACGACCCGGGTGCGCGGGGTGAACGACGCGGCCGGCTGGGAGGAAGGCGCCGCGGCGGCGGACCGGGCGCAGGTGAGGGCCCGGCCGCCGCTGCGATGACGCCCTGCCGCGGCGCCTCGGCAGAGCCGGTGGCTCAGTCGCCCGTGCGCTGGAACGGGGTCACCGAGGCGTCCGGCTCGGTCTTGCTCCGCAGGGCGACCTCGCCGTACTTCCAGGCGAAGGAGAGCTCGTCGGCCGTGTCGTCGGCCGCGCCGGGCAGGCTGAACTTCACGGTCTTCACCGCCGCGCTCTTCTCCGTGTCGCCCGCGGCTCCTCGTACGTAGGTGATCGTGAAGGTCACCGCCTCGTCCGGCTTGACGGTCAGCTTCTCCGGCTGCGCGGCCTCCTCGGCGGGGACCGTCCGGGACACGCTGCCGGCCCGCAGGTCGACGCCGGGGAAGCCCTCCAGGGTGCAGTCGGCGCCGGAGCTGTTGGTGAGGGTGACGGAGACAGTGCCGCTGTCGCCCGCGGCCGGGGCCTCACTGGCGGCGACGTCCGTGCCGACCTGGTCGGCCTTGCAGGCGGTGGAGGCACTGGTCTTCTTGCCGCCGGTGTCCTTGTCACCACTGTCGCTGCCGCCGTCGCTGTCACTGCAGGCGGTCAGGGTGAGGGCCGCCGCGAGGACGGCGACGGCGATCGGTAGGGCGCGCATGGGGTTTCCTCTGTCTGGCGTCTGGCGTCTGGCGTCTGGCGTCTGGTGTCTGGCGTTGTGGAGTCTGGGGTGGGGTGTCGCGGCGGTGCTCGTGGTGGCGGTGCTCGTGTAGATCATCATGCGGTTCCCCGAGCGGCCGCGTTCCGGCGGCCTCCCTTACGCTGGCGCCATGAGCTGGCTCCGGGCGCTGAAGCAGACCTCGCGCTCGGGTCTGACGGTCGAGCGCAAGCGGCTCGAACCGCTGATCGCGCTGCGGGGCGCGGCGGGCCTCGCGATCGTGATCGCGCTGAGCCTGTGGCTCTTCGGTCCTGTCGCCGCGGCGAGTTCCGCGTTCGGCGCGTTCCAGGCGGCGATCGCCACGTTCCAGCGCAGCTGGCGCCCCCGCCCCGAACTGGCCTTCGCCTCCGGTACGAGCCTCGCCGTGTCCACCTTCCTCGGCTACCTCACCGTCTCCCACGAGCCGCTCTTCCTCGCGCTCCTCGTGGTGTGGACGTTCGGCGCCGGGATGAGCTGGGCCGCTGGCCCGACCATCGGCCTGGTCGCCTCCTCGAACGTGGCGATCATGCTGGTGACGGTCACCCTGCCGACCTCCGTCGCCCAGGCCGCCGGGCACGCCTCGATGATGGTCGTCGGCGGACTCGTGCAGGCCGCGCTGATCGTGCTGTTCCCCGTACGACGCTGGGGTGCCCAGCGTGACGCGCTCGCCGACGCCCTGGCCGCCGAGGCCGACTACGCGCGCCGGCTGCGCCACGACCCGGTCGCGCCCTTCGACCCGGAGCCCCTGATGGAGGCCCGCGCCGCGGCCGCCGTCACCCCGCGCCAGGCCCGCCGCCGCCCCGCCGAACTGCACGGCGCCCGCGGCCTCGCCGAACGCATCCGCCCGGTCCTCGCCTCCCTCGCCGACCCGGCGGCGGGAGCCTCCACCGAGGGCCGCGAACGCGACCGGGTCCGCGAACTCCTCGACTCCGCCGCCGCCATCCTCGACGCCACGGCCCACGCGATCCGCCACGGCGAGCCCGTCGACCTCCCGCCCGGCCCGATCACCGCCTTCCGCACCCCCGACACGGGCGCCGTCCTCACGGGCCCGCGGTACCGGGCGGCAACCCGCCTGGGCACACTCCTCCAGGACGTGGTGGAAACGGCGGGGGGTACGGGGGCCCCGACCTCAACCCAAAGGACGCCTGACCACAACCTGCAGAAGACGCACCGACCTCAGCCACCCCAGGGGCGCGAGGAACTGCGCGACCAGCCCCCCACAACCCGCACCCGCCCAACAACCCCATCCCGCCACCCCCTAAGGCGCCCCACCCTCCCCGGCCTGATCCCCGTAGCCCTGAGCGCCATGCGCAAGGACCTGCGCAGGGGCTCCCAGGTCACGCGCCACGCCACCCGCGTGGCCGCAGTCGCCGCCACCGGCTACATCCTCGGCACCTGGCTCCCGCTGGGCCACGGCTACTGGGCCCCGCTGACCTCCGTCATGGTCATGCGCCCGGACTTCTCACAGACGTACAGCCGCGCGGTCGCCCGCCTCGGCGGAACCGTCGTCGGCGTGACCGCGGCCACCGCCGTGGTGCGGCTGGCCGACCCGGGTACGTACCTCTCCGCCGCCCTCGCCGTGACGAGCGCCGGGCTGCTGTACCTGCTGCTGCGTACGGGCCAGTTCGCGGCCCAGGCCTGCATCGCCGCGTACGTCGTCCTGCTGCTGGGCATGGGCGGCGAGCAGTGGACGCAGACCGTGCCCGAGCGGGTCCTGCTCACACTGCTCGGCGGACTGCTGGCGATGCTCGCGTACGCCCTCTACCCGGCCTGGGACACCCCGCGACTGCGGACCCGCCTCGCCGACTGGCTGACCGCCCAGGGCCGGTACGCCGCCGAGGTCGTCGCCACCTACGCCGACCCCGTCGGCAGGAACGCCCCGGACGTCCGCGAGGCCCTGCTCGCCGCCCGCACCGCCCGCGCGGCCTGGCACACCGCCGTGGCCCGCGCCACCGCCGAACCGGTCCGCCACCGCGGCCTGTCCCGCACCGCCGCCGACGACGCCGAGGACGCGCTCGCCCGACTGGGCCGCGCCGCCATGCTCCTGGAGGCACACCTCCCGGAACGCGGGGCGGCTCCGGTCCCCGCGGCCGCCCGTTTCGCCGAGGCCCTGCGCGCGTCCACCGAACAGGGCGCCAGGGCGATCCGCGACCGGCGCGTCCCCACCTGGGACGCGGTCCGCGCCGCCCTGGACGCCTGGGACTCGGAGGCCGAGTCCGCTCCCGGCCACCCCGCCGAGGCCGCTCCCGATCCGGCGGACAAGGCCGTACGCACCGGAGCGCGCCGCATGCTGGAGCCGCTCACCGAACTCTCCGAGGCCCTCGACACCGCCGTACCGCCCATGACGGTCGACGGCACCGCCCGGGCGAAGGCGAAGGGGACGGCCCCCGGAAAGCCGGACGGGCCGCGGAACCCGAGGGATTCCACGGCCCGTTGAGGAGCGGGGTCGTGCGTTGTGGGGGTCGTAGGCGGTGGGGCCGTGCGCGGTGGGGCCGTATGTGGTGGGGCCGTGCGCGGTGACGTCAGGAGCCCAGGCCCGCCGTGGGCAGCCCGGTCGGCATCTTCCCGCCCTCCGACCTCGTGTAGGTCTCCTCGGCGAAGCCCTCCCACTTGACCTTGAGGGTCGTGGAGTCGACGGACTCGACCATGCCCTCGGCCCGGTCCTTGTTCCCGTCCCTGCACTTCAGCGTGATCATCTGCATGCCCGACCGCTCGTCGGCGGTGCCGTCGCACACCGACCCGCTCGTCGAGAACAGCCCGGCCTCCGTCCCGGTGATCACCAGCGCCACGGCCTTGCCGTCGTTCGTGGCGAACCAGCTGCCCTCCAGCCCGTCGGCCTCGGACGTCTTCCCGCCGGAACCGCCGCCGGTGTCCGCGGACCCGGTCGGCGACGCGCTCGTCTCCGGGGACGAGTCGTTGTCGCCGTTCCCGCCGTCGTCACCACTGCAGCCGGTCGCCAGGACGAGCGCGGCCGCCAGCCCCGCCGCCGCGGTCGCGATCCGCGTCTGCCTGCGCGAGAAGGTTGCCGAAGTCACTGAAGCCCCCAAGGGTCTGGCCGGACGAATCGCCGGTATCGCCGGTGCCGCCGGTGTCATCGCTGTCACCGGGACGACCGCAGCAAGCTATCAGGCGGCCTATGTGGCCCCTGCAGCCTTTCGGCCGTCTCCCGGACAGCGTCTCAGGCAGCCTGCCGGAAAGCACCGCCGAGCCACCGACGGCACCGGCGCAACCGACCCCGCAGCCCTACCAGGCCTACGAGCCCTACCAGGACGACTTACGGACTCCCGGCAGGAACCCCTTGTGCGCCTGGTCGCGCAGGTTCACCCGGGAGAGCCCGAAGGTCCGCAGGTACCCGCGAGGCCGGCCGTCCACACTGTCCCGGTTGCGTACGCGGGTGGCGCTCGCGTCGCGCGGCTGCCGCTCCAACTCCCGCCGGGCAGCGGCCCGTTCGGCTTCCGGCGTGGACGGCCTGCGGATGATCTCCTTCAGCTCGGCCCGCCGCTCGGCGTACCGCGCGACGATCACCTGACGCTTGTCGTTCTTCGCGATCTTGCTCTTCTTCGCCATCAGACCTTCACCCCGCGGGCGCGGATCCGGGCCACCGCCGCCTCGACACCGATCGTGTCGACGGTCTTGATGCCCTTCGTGCTGAGCTTCAGCCGTACGTACCGGCCCTCGCTCGGCACCCAGTAGCGCTTGCTCTGGATGTTGGGGTCGAAACGGCGCGACGTGCGCCGGTGCGAGTGGGAGATGTTGTTGCCGAAGCCCGGCTGGGCCCCGGTCAGCATGCAGTGCGCGGACATCTGAGTGACGTACCTCTCTGTCTTTTTGTTATTGGTAATGGGACTCGTTTTCATATACTAACCTCATGGCACGCAACGAACTCCGACCGGTCATCAAGCTCCGGTCCACGGCCGGGACCGGCTTCACGTACGTCACCCGCAAGAACCGTCGTAACGACCCCGACCGGATGGTCCTGCGCAAGTTCGACCCGGTCGTCCGCCGTCACGTCGACTTCCGAGAGGAGCGCTGACCGAGATGCGCAAGGGAATCCACCCCGCATACGGGCCTGTCGTCTTCCGGGACCGGGCCGCGAACCACGCCTTCCTGACCAACTCGACGATGTCGAGCGAGAAGACGATCGAGTGGGAGGACGGCAACACCTACCCGGTCGTCGACATCGAGATCTCGAACGTGAGCCACCCCTTCTACACGGGCACGGCCCGCGTGATGGACACGGCAGGACGCGTCGAGCGCTTCGAGAAGCGGTACGGCAAGCGGGACGGTAAGAGGGAGTCCGACGGCAAGGGCGAGGCCGGCTGATGCTGTCCGTCGCCATCGTCGGCGGGCTGCACACCGATGCCCGCCGGGCCGCCGTCGACCGGCTGCTCGCCGACGTACCCGGAGCCGTCGCGCTCCATCACGACCTCGCGACGGCCGTCAAGGGCACGGTCGTCCGCACGATCCGCGACCGCACCGGCATCGTCTCCGCCGGTGAGGCGGAGCTCGTCAACGACTGTGCGTGCTGCGCCCTGCGCGAGGACCTCGTGCCGGAGCTGGAGCGGCTCGCGGAGGACGGGACGACGAAGCTCGCGGTCGTCGAGCTCTGGGACTCCGTCGAGCCCAAGGCCATGGCCGAGGTGGTCACGGGTGCCGGGCTCCGGCTCACCGGCGTGATCACCGCGGTCGACCCCGCGCTGGTACTGCCGTACCTCGGCAACGGCGACGACCTCGCCGACGCGGGGCTCGCCGCGGCCGCCAGTGACCAGCGCACGATCGCCGACACGTTCGCGCGTCAGCTGGAGTACGCGCCCGTGCTCGCCCTCGTCGACTCCGAGGAGGCCGACGACGAGGACCGGGCGCTGCTCGCCCAGTTGCATCCGACCGCCCGCCAAGTTCCGATCGGCCACGGTGGCCTGGCGGGCGGCGTGGCCGGCTCGGGGGGCGGCGGCTCGTGGTTCGAAGGGTCAGGGTCCGCCGTGAGGCCGGGGGCTGTTGAGCCGGGAATCGTCGGGTCGGGGGCTGTTGGATCAGAACCCGTTGGATCAGAACCCGTTGGGTCAGGAGCTGCGGGACCGAGGTCTGGTGGTTCGGCGCTTGCCGACGCCGCCCTCGCCGGGTTCGACGTGGACGCGGCGGCCGCGGCCCAGCATCCCGCCTGTGCGCTGCTGCCGACCGAGGCGGACGAGTGCGGGGTCTCCACGCTCGTGTGGCACCGCTGCAGGCCGTTCCACCCGGAGCGGCTGTACGCGGCGCTGGAGGACATCACCTGCGCGGCGGCGCGCAGTCGCGGGCGCTTCTGGCTCGCGGACCATCCGGACACGCTGCTGCACTGGGATGCCGCCGGGGGTGCGCTGTGTGTGGAGAGCGCGGGGCCGTGGCTTGCCTCGCTGCCTGATGCGGCGTGGGAGATGGTGCCGCCGGTGCGTCGGGCTGCCGCCGCGCTCGACTGGGATCCGGAGCACGGTGACTGCTGTCAGCACCTCGTCTTCACCTCGCCGGGGCTGGACCGGGACGGGCTCGAACTGCTCCTGGAGTCCTGCCTGTTGACCGATTCGGAGTACGCGGCCGGTCGGGCCGCCTGGAAGCAGCTTCCGCCCGCCTTCGACACCCTTCTGGAGGTCTGACCCATGGCTCCTCGTAAGCCCGGTCGCGACAAGCCCGTCAAGTCCCGTCCCAATCCGCTGGACGCGGCCAAGATCACGTACATCGACTACAAGGACACGGACCTGCTGCGGAAGTTCATCTCCGACCGGGGGAAGATCCGTAGTCGGCGGGTTACGCGGATTTCTGCTCAGCAGCAGCGGCAGATGGCTCGTGCGATCAAGAATGCGCGGGAGATGGCGTTGCTGCCGTACGCGTCGCGATAGCGCGGTTGTTTGTCTGCGGGTGGGTGGGGGCTGGTCGCGCAGTTCCTCGCGCCCCTGGGGTGGTGGGTGGTGGGGTCGGTGCCGCGACGGGATATCCGATCGCC
>NZ_JBFAHW010000147.1:0-23485 GCF_040654355.1 Streptomyces sp. NPDC050704
GGTACTGCAGGGGGGACCCTGTGGGAGAGTAGGACGCCGCCGAACGAATTTTGATAACGGGAGAACCCCGCACCTTACGGTGCGGGGTTTTTCTGCGTTTATGGGGTTCCTTCTGCCCCTCGTGCTTAAAGGCGTCCTGCTGCCTTGAGAGCGAGATACGCGTCCGCCAGTGCCGGCGGGAGATCGTTCGGTGTCGCGTCGACGACAGTGACGCCGTGGCGAGTGAGTTGTTCGGCTGTGCGATGGCGTTCTGCCTGGGCCTGGGCCGCGGCAGCAGCCTCGTACACCGCCTCTGTGTTTCCCCGAGCCCTGGCCATGCGCTTTATGTGCGGGTCGGACACCGAAGCGACGAGGACTGTGTGGCGCTGGGTGAGGCGGGAGAGTACGGGGAGCAGGCCTTCTTCGATGGGGGCCGCGTCGAGTGTCGTGAGAAGCACGATCAGTGAGCGGCGCGGGGCCGTGCGCAGGGCGGTTGAGGTGAGGCCACGGGCGTCTGTCTCGATGAGTTCCGGTTCGAGGTGTGCCATGGCGTTGACCAGGGAGGGAAGGACATCGCCTGCGGCTCGGCCCTGTACCAGGGCGCGGACCCGGCGGTCGTATGCGAGGAGGTCGACTCGGTCGCCGGCTCGGGAGGCGAGGGCTGCCAGGAGAAGGGCCGCGTCCATGGAGGCGTCGAGACGGGGGATGTCTCCGACGCGGCCTGCCGAAGTGCGGCCTGTGTCGAGGATCAGGAGGATGTGGCGGTCGCGTTCGGGGCGCCAGGTGCGTACGGCGACCGTGGACTGGCGGGCAGTTGCGCGCCAGTCGATCGAGCGGGTGTCGTCGCCGGGGACGTAGTCACGGAGGCTGTCGAATTCCGTTCCCTGGCCGCGGGTCAGAACGCTGGTGCGGCCGTCGAGTTCGCGCAGGCGGGCCAGCTTCGAGGGGAGGTGCTTGCGGCTGGTGAACGGGGGCAGGACGCGTACCGTCCACGGGACCTTGTGGCTGCCCTGGCGGGCGAAGAGGCCGAGCGGGCCGTACGAGCGGATGGTGACGCGGTCAGCCAGGCGGTCGCCGCGGCGGGTGGGGCGCAGACGGGTCGTCACGCGTCGGCGTTCGCCGGCGGGCACTGTCAGGCGGTGGCGGGACGCGTCGACGTCTGTGCCGGGCTGCCAGCTGCTCGGGGGCCAGGCGTCGCGGATGCGGGCGCGCAGGGGCCGGCGGGACGGGTTGGTGACGGTGAGGGTGACGTCGGCGGCTTCGCCGAGGCGTACCGAAGTGTCGCCGGAGCGGGTCAGGCCGAGACCGCGTACAGGCGCTGCCAGGGCGAAGTCGCAGGCGCAGGCGAGGGCCAGCGGGGTGTTCACGGCGAGGATGCCCGTCCAGCTGGGTTCCCAGATGCCGACGGGGAGGGTGCCGAGGGCCGCCAGGAGGGCGGCGCGACCGGTGAGAGCCATCAGCGGGGCACGGGGACGTGGGTGAGGATTGCGTTGATGACCGAGTCCGCCGTCACGCCTTCCATCTCTGCCTCCGGGCGGAGCTGGACGCGGTGGCGGAGGGTGGGGAGCGCGAGGGCCTTCACGTCGTCGGGGATGACGTAGTCGCGGCCGGTCAGCCAGGCCCAGGCGCGGGCGGTGGAGAGGAGCGCCGTCGCGCCGCGTGGGGAGACGCCGAGCGTGAGGGACGGCGATTCGCGGGTGGCGCGGCAGATGTCCACCACGTAGCCGGTGATCTCGGGGGAGACCGATGTCTTGGCGACTGCCGCGCGGGCGGCTTCGAGGTCTGCCGGGCCGGCCACGGGGCGTACGCCGGCGGCGCGCAGGTCGCGTGGATTGAAGCCCTCCGCGTGGCGGGTGAGGACGTTGATCTCGTCCTGGCGGGACGGGAGGGGGATGGTCAGTTTGAGGAGGAAACGGTCCAGCTGGGCTTCGGGGAGGGGGTATGTGCCCTCGTATTCGACCGGGTTCTGGGTCGCGGCGACCAGGAACGGGTCGGGGAGCATGCGCGGGGTGCCGTCGACCGTGACCTGGCGTTCCTCCATCGCTTCGAGGAGGGACGACTGGGTCTTGGGCGGGGTGCGGTTGATCTCGTCGGCGAGCAGGAGGTTCGTGAAGACCGGGCCGGGCTGGAAGGAGAACTCGGAGCTGCGGGAGTCGTAGACGAGGGAGCCCGTGACGTCGCTGGGCATCAGGTCCGGAGTGAACTGGACGCGTTTCGTATCGAGTTCGAGTGCGGATGCGAGGGCCCGGACGAGCAGCGTTTTGGCTACTCCGGGGACGCCTTCCAGGAGAACGTGTCCGCGGCAGAGGAGGGCGACGACGAGGCCGGTCACGGCGGGGTCCTGGCCGACCACGGCTTTGGCGATCTCGGCGCGCAGGGCTTCCAGGGAGGCGCGGGCGGTGCCCGGATCCCCGGTGTCCGCGGCGTTGTCAGTGGTCGGGTCCATCATGGACGGCGTACCTCTCTTTCGAGGGCGTCGAGTTGGTCGGCGAGTGCGATGAGGGCCGCGTCGTCGTGGGGTGGCGGCCCGAAGAGGAGGGCGTGCAGGGACTGTCCGTCGCTGTGGAGCTGGGCGGACAGGGCGGGGAGCAGGGCCTCGGGCGCGTGCGCCTGGGCGGGGGATACGCCGGCGAGGGGGGCGAGACGGGTGCGGGCGGTGGAGCGCAGGGCTGCCGCGGCGCGGTCGCGGGCGTTGGACTTGCGGTAGAGGCGGGCGCGGCCTTCGACGGTCTCGGAGGCGCGGATCGCGACGGGGAGCCGTTCGGCGACAAGGGGGCCGAGGCGGCGGGCGCGCCAGAGGGCGGCCAGGACTGCCGCGATGAAGAGCTGCAGTGTGCCCCAGAGCCAGCCGGAGGGGATCAGGTCGAAGAAGCTGCGGTCGCCGGAGTCGGTGGCCGAGCCGTCGGAGAGCGAGGGGAGGTACCAGACCAGATGGGGGCGGGAGCCGAGCAGTTGGAGGGCGAGCGAGGCGTTGCCCTGCTTGTCGAGGCGGTCGTTGTGGAGGATGTCGGGGGCGCCGAGTACGACGGTGTCGTCGGTCTCTTCGGCCGCCGGGATGCGCAGCAGGGTGGGCAGGCCGTCGCTGAGGTAGCAGGAGTCGGCGCCGGGTGCGTCCGTGGTGTAGCGGATGCCGCCCGTGTCGGCGGTGCCTGCTCGCTGGGCGGCAGGCAGGGCGCAGTTCGGCCGGAGCGCGGAATCGAAGCTTGGGGTGAGGTCCGCGTGGACCCCGGGGGCCAGCGTGCCGACGGACGGGGCGCCGGGGGCGACGAGGACGGTGCGTCCGCCGGAGCTCGCGAACGCCCGGTGGAGGCGGTCCTGTTGACGGCCGGTCAGCAGGTCGGGCTTGGCGACGAGCAGGGTGGTGTCGGAGTCGGCCGCAGAGGCCGCCTCGTCCAGGGTGGTGACTACGCGTGTGGACACGCCTCGGTCCGCGAGGAGTTCGGCGACGGCGCGGCTGCCGTAAGGGTCGGCGGAGCGTGGGTCAAGGTTGCCGTGCTGGGCGCCGGAGCGGACCGCGGCGATGGCGATGGCGGCCGCCAGGAGGATCACGAGGGCGAGCAGGACACCGCGCGTGCGGGTCCACACCTGGCGGGTGGTGGGGGAGGCCGAGGTGGTCGGGAGCGTGGCCTCGGTGGTCATCCGGCGGCCCCCTGGTGGGCGCTGTGGGCCGTGTTCTGGCCGCTGCTCGCGAGTACCGGCTTGGTGCGTTCCACGTCGCGGTCGAGGTCGGCGAGGCGGTGGTACGTGTCCGAGGTGGCCGTCCGGCCGCCGTACGTCACGTCGTCGAAGTCCCGGGCGGCGGCGCGCAGTCGGTCGGTGTGGGCGGGGAGTGAGCGGCCCGCTTCGGCGGCTGCCTCGTCGGCGGTGCGGCCGGGGCGGGGGTCCAGCAGAGCGCGCTCCTCGAGGGAGCGGACCACGGCACGCATGCGCTCCTGGACGGCTTGGTTCCAGTGGCCCTGGGCCGCGTGTGCTTCGGCGGCGGCGCGGTGTTCGGCGGCGCTGCGAGGCCGGTCGTCGAAGAGCGGGGCCGCGGACGTCGGACCGCGGCGGGGGCTGCCGAGGCGCCACCAGAGGGCGCCGATGACCGCCACGGCCGCCAGCGCGACGACGAGAAGGCCGAGTGAGCCGCCCGGGGTCGCTGCCGAGGCGGCGCTGAAGAGTTTGTCGATCCACTCCCAGAAGGCGTCCAGGGCACGCTGGATCAGGCTGGGGTCGTTCTCGTGGTACATCCGCTTGGACAGCTCGCGCCTGGCCGCCTCCCGCGCGGGGTCGCGCGGGGTCGTCACCGGTGGTTCGTCACCTGAGCGTGAGAACGCGAGTACGGCCATGTCGTTGGCGCCCGGCAGCGCCCGCACCACTGTGAGAACTCCCCCCGCCGAACTCACCGCATCAGCTCCCCGGGGTGGCGCCGGGCGCTCCGGAGCCGTAGCCCTGGACACCGGCGGTGCGGGCCAGGTCGATGTCGAGGGCCTCGCGGCGGATCCGCTGGTCGATGTAGAGGAGCACGGTGACGCCCGCGGTGATCGGGAACGTGAGCATGGCACCGATCACCGAGCCGATGCCGCTGACGATGAGGAACGTCCAGCCGAGATCGCCGGTGCCGCTGTTGAGGAAGCCGCTGACTCCGTCACCGCTCAGCGCGGCGGCGAGGAAGGCGAACGGGATCACGATGATCGACGCGACGATGTTCGCGATGATCGTGGCAAGCAGTTGAATGCCGAAGACCCGCCACCAGGAACCGCGGACCAGCTTCGCGGAGCGGCTCAGCGACTTCAGGACGCCCTGCTTCTCCAGCATCAGGGCGGGCGAGGCCAGCGAGAAGCGAACCAGCAGCCAAAGGGCGACGACACCCGCGGCCAGGCCGCCGAGGACGGCGAGCGCGGTGGCCCCGTCGCCTCCGCCCGCGACGGCGGCCAGGATGCCGGGCAGAGTGCCGACGGCGACGATCACGACGCCGATGAGCGGGAACAGGAAGGTCAGGCCGACGAGCTTGACCAGCTGGGGCCGGGCGTCACGCCAGGCCTCGGCCGTGGTCACCGACTTGCCGAGGACGGCGCGGCTGGTCACGGTGGTGAGCAGGGCCGTCGCGACGATGGTGCCGAGCAGGGTGATCAGCAGGACGACGCCGGAGTTGAGCAGGGTGTCACCCAGGGCGCGGCTCAGCTCGCTGACGCTGGCGCTGGGGTCGTTGAGGGTGTCCGTGCTGGCGCTGTCGTCCAGGGCGAAGCCCTGGATCAGGATCACGGCGATCTGTGTGAAGACCGCGACGGCCAGCGAAATGCCGATGACCGTACGCCAGTGCGTACGCATGGTCGACACCGCGCCGTCGAGGATCTCGCCGACGCCGAGCGGCCGGAGTGGGATCACGCCGGGCTTGGCCGCGGGCGGGGGACCGCCCCAGCCGCCTCCCCAGCCGGGGTAGCCGGCGGGACCGGGTCCGTAGCCACCGCCGCCGTGTCCGGCAGGACCGCCTGGGCCGCCGTATCCGCCGGGGCCGGCGGGAGGCCGGCCGCCCCAGCCTGGGCTGGGCGGAGGTGGTGGCGGGGTCTGGTGCGGGTCGGCCTGAGGGCCGCTGGGCGCGGGCCACTGGGCGGGCGGGGGCTGCTCCTTGGACCACTTCGAGCCCGGGCCGGAGGGGTCGGGCTGATCCGGCTGGTCCGCGGGCTCTGGAGGGCCGGGCTGGTTCGTGCCGGAAGGCCCCGGCTCCTGCCCGTTCTGCCCGTTGGAGGGGGCAGATCCGGGCGATGCCCAGCCCGGAGTGTCGTTCATCGTCGCTCCTTCACGATGCCGGTCCGCGGTCGCGGCGGCAGGTTGGCAGCCATCGTGCCACGGTGCGCCGGGGAAGTGACCGGCCGCCGTATGGGCTGCACACCTTCAATTGTCCGCTCGGTAAGGGGCAGACTGGGCGGATGGCTGATCAGTACGCGCAATCGCGCGAGGACAACCGGCCCACCGAGATACCGGCGATCCGCTGGGACGAGCCACCAGAGGGCCCTGTGCTGGTCCTCCTCGACCAGACACGGCTGCCGGCCGAGGAGGTCGAGCTGGTGTGCACGGACGCGCCCGCACTGGTGGAGGCGATCCGTACGCTCGCTGTGCGCGGGGCGCCGTTGCTCGGTATCGCGGGGGCGTACGGGGTCGCGCTCGCCGCCGTGCGGGGCTTCGACGTGGACGACGCCGCGGCCGCGCTCGCGAGCGCACGGCCCACCGCGGTGAACCTCTCGCACGGCGTCCGCAGGGCACAGGCGGCTCACCATGCCGTCCTCCGGGGCGGCGGTGACCAGAAGCAGGCCGCCGAGGCCGCGCTGGCCTCCGCGCGGGCGCTCCACGCGGAAGACGCCGAGGCCAGTGTGCGTATGGCCGCGTGCGGTCTGGCACTGTTGGACGAGCTGCTGCCCGGCGGCAACCACCGGATTCTGACGCACTGCAACACGGGGGCGCTGGTGTCCGGCGGTGAGGGCACGGCGTTCGCGGTGGCGCTCGCGGCGCACCGGGCCGGGCGGCTGCGCAGGCTCTGGGTGGACGAGACGCGGCCGTTGCTGCAGGGTGCTCGCCTGACGGCGTATGAGGCGGCGCGCAGCGGAATGGCGTACACCTTGCTCACGGACAACGCGGCGGGATCGCTGTTCTCGGCGGGAGAGGTGGATGCGGTGCTGATCGGTGCCGACCGGATCGCGGCCGACGGTTCGGTGGCCAACAAGGTGGGGAGCTATCCGCTCGCGGTGCTGGCCAGGTACCACCACGTGCCGTTCATCGTGGTGGCGCCGGTGACGACGGTGGACCCGGACACCCCGGACGGAGCATCCATCGAGGTCGAGCAGCGAGCCGGTCATGAAGTGACGGAGATCACAGCACCCCAGGTGCCGGTGGCGGGAGCGGAAGCGGGAGGCGGGATACCGGTGGCACCCCTGGGGACCCAGGCGTACAACCCGGCGTTCGACGTGACACCGCCGGAGCTGGTGACGGCGATCGTCACCGAGGAGGGCGCCGTGTCGCCCGTGACAGCTGAGGCTCTGGCCGAGCTGTGTGACAGGTCACGCCAGGTAACGATTTAGTTAATGGGATGATGTCGTTTATGAAGGGACGAGTCCTTGTCGTCGATGACGACACCGCACTGGCCGAGATGCTCGGCATTGTGTTGCGTGGTGAAGGTTTTGAGCCGTCTTTCGTAGCCGACGGCGACAAGGCGCTGGCCGCTTTCCGTGAGAGCAAGCCCGATCTGGTGCTCCTGGACCTGATGCTTCCCGGCCGGGACGGTATCGAGGTGTGCCGCCTGATCAGGGCGGAGTCCGGGGTGCCGATCGTGATGCTCACAGCGAAGAGCGACACCGTCGATGTCGTGGTCGGCCTCGAGTCGGGTGCCGACGACTACATCGTGAAGCCGTTCAAGCCAAAGGAGTTGGTCGCACGGATCAGGGCGCGGCTGCGGAGGTCCGAGGAGCCGGCGCCCGAACAGCTCGCGATCGGCGATCTGGTCATCGACGTGGCCGGTCACTCTGTGAAGCGGGACGGCGCGTCGATCGCGCTGACTCCGCTGGAGTTCGACCTGCTGGTGGCGCTGGCCCGTAAGCCCTGGCAGGTGTTCACGCGTGAGGTGCTTCTGGAGCAGGTCTGGGGCTACCGGCACGCGGCGGACACCCGGCTGGTGAACGTCCATGTGCAGCGGCTGCGCTCCAAGGTCGAGAAGGACCCGGAGCGGCCGGAGATCGTGGTGACCGTCCGCGGCGTCGGTTACAAGGCCGGACCGAGCTGACATGTCCAGGGACAGTGCCGCTTCGGCGCCCGGGCAGCCGGGATCCCGCGCGGGGCGGCCTGTCGGGCACAGGACGACGGGCCCCCGCTGGGGACGGTACGTCGAGGGCGGGCTGCTGCGGGGCGGCGTCCAGGGCAGCCCGGTCCTTCGGCTGTTCATGCGCTGGGTGCGTCGTCCGCTGCTGCCCGTCATGCGGCTGTGGCGGCGCAACATCCAGCTCAAGGTCGTCGTCACGACGCTGCTGATGTCGCTGGGCGTCGTCCTGCTGCTGGGCTTCGTCGTGATCGGGCAGGTGCGCAACGGGCTGCTGGACGCCAAGGTGAAGGCCTCGCAGAGCCAGGCCACCGGCGGGTTCACGGCTGCCAAGCAGGAAGCCGACAGCGCGGCCGACGCGGGCGGGGACGACCGTTCGGGCCCGGACGACAACCCCGTACAGAACGTCGGCGGCTGGATGAGCGCCCTCGTGGAGTCGCTCTCCAGCGGCGGCCAGGGCGCGTTCAACGTCGTGACCCTCAGCACCCCCTCCGTGGGCAACGACAACCGGGGCCTCGGACCGCGTGCGTCGGGTTCCGTGAACTGGAACCTCAGCGTTCCCGAGAACCTGCGCGAACGTGTCGACGAAGGCGCGGGCGCGGTCCAGAGCTACACGCGCATCGTCTACGACAACGGCCAGGAGTCCCAGCCGGGGCTGATCATCGGCACGCAGATCAACGACCCCAACGGAGATCCGTACCAGCTGTACTACCTCTTCCCGCTCACGCAGGAGGAGAAGTCGCTCAGCCTGGTCAAGGGGACGCTCGCGACGGCGGGCCTGTTCGTCGTGGTGCTGCTCGGGGCGATCGCCTGGCTCGTGGTGCGCCAGGTCGTCACGCCCGTACGGATGGCCGCCGGGATCGCCGAGCGGCTGTCCGCGGGGCGACTCCAGGAACGTATGAAGGTCACCGGTGAGGACGACATCGCGCGGCTCGGCGAGGCCTTCAACAAGATGGCGCAGAACCTCCAGCTGAAGATCCAGCAGCTGGAGGACCTGTCGCGGATGCAGCGGCGGTTCGTGTCCGACGTGTCGCACGAGCTGCGAACGCCGCTGACGACCGTGCGGATGGCGGCTGACGTCATCCATGACGCGCGCGTGGACTTCGATCCGATGACAGCCCGGTCGGCCGAGTTGCTCGCCGACCAGCTCGACCGGTTCGAGACGCTGCTCGCGGACCTGCTGGAGATCAGCCGCTTCGACGCGGGGGCCGCGGCCCTGGAGGCCGAGCCGATAGACCTGCGAGTAGTCGTACGCAGGGTCGTCAGCGGGGCCGAGCCGCTCGCCGAGCGCAAGGGCACCCACGTACGGATCGTCGGAGACCAGCAGCCGGTGGTCGCCGAGGCGGATGCCCGGCGGGTCGAGCGGGTGCTGCGCAATCTCGTCGTCAACGCCGTGGAACACGGTGAGGGCAAGGACGTCGTGGTCAAGCTCGCGACGGCGGGCGGGGCGGTCGCGATCGCGGTGCGCGACTACGGAGTGGGGCTCAAGCCCGGCGAGGCGACCCGGGTGTTCAGCCGCTTCTGGCGGGCCGACCCGGCACGCGCGCGGACCACCGGCGGTACGGGTCTTGGGCTGTCCATCGCCCTGGAGGACGCGCGGCTGCACGGCGGCTGGCTGCAGGCGTGGGGTGAGCCGGGCGGCGGCTCGCAGTTCCGGCTCACCTTGCCGCGGACCGCCGACGAGCCGCTGCGGGGGTCGCCGATACCCCTGGAGCCCAAGGACTCGCGGCGCAACCGCGGACTGAACGACGCGGGACTTCCCCTCGGCGGCACGCCGAAGCTGGCCACGGTGCCCGCGCAGCACGTCAGCGAGCGCGCCGTGCCGCCGATCCCGCCGCGCACGCTGCACACCCCCGGGCCGGCGGGAGCGGTCGACCCGGCGGCGCTGCCCGGCAACGGCGCGCGCGTGGTGCCGCGGCCCACGGCGGACGCCCGTGGCCGGACGGCGGCGCCGGGAGAGGCGCCGCCGGAGGACGACCGGGGAACCGGTGAGGAGACGGATCCGTTGAAGCAGCGTGGGGAGGGGTCTCGTGGGCGCTGACCGCGATCGGGGCGGCCACCGGCGACCGGTGCGCGTGGTGGCGTACGCCGGCTGCGGGGCCGTACTGCTGGCCGGGTGCGCCTCGATGCCGGACAGCGGGGATCTGCGCGGGGTCGAGGCCTCGCAGCGGCCGGACGTACAGGTCCGGGTCTTCGCCATGCCGCCACGGGAGAACGCGCAGCCCGAGGAGATCGTGCAGGGCTTCCTTGAGGCGCTGACCAGCGACGACCCGCAGTTCGAGACGGCGCGCAAGTATCTGACCCGCGAGGCGTCGAAGAACTGGCGCCCGTACCGGTCGACGACGGTCCTCGCGGACGGCCCGGTCCCCATGGCGGAGCGCAACGTCAGCAGGGAGGCGACCGGCGACTACGAGTACGCGCTGACCGGCGCCAAGGTCGCCAAGGTGGACTCGCAGTTCGCGTACGAGCCCACCAAGGGGACGTACAACGGGAAGGTGCACCTCACCGAGCAGAAGGCGGCGGACGGCACCAAGCAGTGGCGCATCGACGCGCTGCCGCAGGGCTTGGTGATGGGCCTGTCCGACTTCCAGCGCAACTACAAGTCCGTCAACAAGTACTTCTTCGCGTCGAATTCGGAGGGCGGAGCCGGCGAGCAGCGCGGGGCCGTCTCCGATCCCATCTACGTGCGCGAGCAGGTGGACCCGGTGACGCAGATGGTCCGCTCGTTGCTGAAGGGGCCGACGAGCTGGCTCAAGCCGGTGGTCAGGTCGAGCTTCCCGACCGGTACGGCGCTGAAGAAGGACGTCAAGTCGTTGGCGCCCGACGACCAGAACAAGCTGACGGTGCCGCTGAACGGCAAGGCCGACCGGGTCGGGCAGTCCGTGTGCACCGAGATGGCGGCCCAGATCCTGTTCACCCTCCAGGACCTGACGCCCACCGGCATAGAAGAAGTGGAGCTGCTGCGCTCGGACGGCTCGCAGTTGTGCGTACTCCCCGACGAGCGGGCCGACATCTTCTTCGCGCACGGCCCGGCGAAGCGCGCCGAGTACGAGTACTTCATCGACGGCGAGAAGCGGCTGGTCCGGATGTCGGTCCGGGACAGCGAGCCGAAACCCGAGCCGGTGCCCGGTGCGCTCGGCGACGGCGACAAGGCGCTGCGGGCGGCCGCGGTCTCGCGGGACGAGGACACGGCGGCCGGCGTGTCGCTCGACGGGCGTTCGTTGTACGTCGGGTCGCTCGCGACGGGCGGTTCGCTCGGGGATCCCGTGCTGCGCAGCAAGGCCACTTCGGAGGACAACGGGCTGACGACGCCCAGTTGGGACGCGAGCGACGATCTGTGGGTGGCCGACCGCGACCCGAAGAACCCCCGGCTGCTCCTGCTGGAGAAGGGTGCCGGCGAGCCCATGGCGGTCACGACGCCCGGGCTCGACGGGCGGATCGAGGCGGTGCGGGTGGCCGCGGACGGTGTGCGGGTCGCGCTGATCGTGCGGAAGGACGGCAGGACGTCCCTGCAGATAGGGCGGGTCGAACGGCAGGACGGGCCGGGTGGGCGGACGGCTGTCGGCATCCACGAACTGAGGTCGGTGGCGCCGAAGCTTGAAGACGTCACGGCCATGTCCTGGGCCGGCGACAGCCGCCTGGTGGTGGCCGGGCGTGAGGCGCGCGGTGTCCAGCAGATCCAGTACGTCCAGGTCGACGGCTCCACGCCGGTCGGCTCGGCGCCCTCCGCGCCCACCGGGGTGAAGGAGATCGCCGCCTCCGAGGACGAACGGCTGCCGCTGCTGGCGCACTCGGAGGACGGGATCGTGCGGCTCTCGTCCGGTTCCCAGTGGCAGAAGGTGGTCAAGACCGGGACGACGCCGGTCTATCCGGGCTGAGTCCGCCGGACTGCGCGGGACTGCGCCGGGGCTCGGCCGGGCTCGGCCTGGCTTCGCCTGCCGTGAGCCGCCGAATCGTCCCCCGGGCCCTCACGGTCGTTCCTTGGGTCTCTTGTGGGGTCCCTCGTGTGGGGGACAGCGCCCCGGCAGTCGTCTGGAGTTGTCCACAGGGAGTTGTCCACAGGGGTGGCAGGGTGACGCGGGCGTTGGCACAGTGGTGGGCATGCGGGGGTGGTGGCAGGACCTCACCGACCTGGTGCTGCCGGCCGAGTGCGGAGGCTGCGGGAGGCCTCGCACGGTGCTCTGCCCGGAGTGCCGTGCGGCCCTGATGGGGGCCGTACCGCGCCGGGTGCGACCGGTGCCGGAGCCACCGGGGCTACCGGTGGTGCACGCGGCGGCTCCGTACGAGGATGAGGTACGGGCAGTGCTCCTCGCCCACAAGGAACGAGGTGCGCTGACCCTCGCCGGGCCGCTGGGCACGGCGTTGGCCGGAGCCGTGCGGACGGGACTCGGACCCGGTGGAGCGGGCGACTCCGAGGCACCCGTGCTGCTCGTTCCCGTGCCGTCCGCGCGGTGGGCGGTGCGAGCGCGGGGGCATGACCCGGCGCGGCGGATCGCACTCGCCGCGGCGGGTGAGCTGCGGCGCGCCGGGACGGCTGCCCGGATGCTCGCCGTGCTGCGGCAGCGGCGTGCCGTGGCCGACCAGTCGGGGCTCAACTCCCGGCAGCGGCTGGACAATCTCGCCGGCGCCCTGGAGGTGGCCGCGGGGGGTGTCCGGCTGCTGGCCGGCGGCGGCCGGGTCGTGCTCGTCGACGACCTGATGACGACGGGCGCGTCCTTGGCGGAGGCGGCGCGGGCCCTGCGGGCCGCTCTCGCAGAGGTGAACAGTGGTGCTTACGACCGGTTAACGCCCAAAGGAGGGCGGGAAGGGGTGGCACAGGCAACGATGACCGCAGTGGGCCGAGCGGACGCGGTCAGGGAAATGAGCCGTACGGAAGGCGTCGAAGACGTGATCATTTCGGCTGTGGTCGCAGCATCGCCGGCATCTTTCGAAATAAACCGGAACTGACTGGGAAGTTGCGTCGTTGCAGGTAGTGAGAGGTTCCATTCACCTGAATGGAGGTACGCGGTAGTAGAGGGTGACGACATCCGTCCGGGCGAGATATGTTCGGTTGTGAGGGAATGGCGGACGCCGCACCTCGCATATCGGAATGCCGTGCCGTGGGTTTTGCGCAAACACCCGCGACGGTGAGTGGAGATCTTGCCCGCGGGGGAGGAGGAGGTGGAAGTCACCGAGTCCGAGGCTCCGGGACTTGCTGGAGCCTGGTGCAAAAGGGAGATGCTCCGCCACTGATGCGGAGTGATCCGGGAACGGAGTTCTGCGTGGACATCGTCGTCAAGGGCCGCAAGACAGAGGTGCCCGAGCGGTTCCGCAAGCACGTGGCCGAGAAGCTGAAGCTGGAGAAGATCCAGAAGCTCGATGGCAAGGTGATCAGCCTCGACGTCGAGGTGTCCAAGGAGCCGAACCCCCGACAGGCCGACCGCTCGGACCGAGTGGAGATCACGCTTCACTCCCGCGGACCGGTGATCCGGGCGGAGGCAGCGGCAAGCGACCCGTACGCGGCGCTCGACCTGGCGACCGACAAGCTGGAGGCGCGGCTGCGGAAGCAGCACGACAAGCGGCACACGCGCCGCGGCGCCCGCAGGATCTCGGCTTCCGAGGTCGCCGACCACGTCCCGGAGGCGGCGACGCTGAACGGGAACGGCAGTGTCGTCCACGAGGAAGCGCCCGAAGCGGTCGTACCGACCAAGAAGATCGGCTCGCTCGAGGTGAAGGGCGACGGCCCCCTCGTGGTGCGCGAGAAGACTCACGTCGCCTCCCCGATGACGCTCGACCAGGCGCTCTACGAGATGGAGCTGGTCGGGCACGACTTCTATCTGTTCGTCGACTCCGAGACCAAGGAACCGAGTGTCGTCTACCGGCGGCACGCGTACGACTACGGCGTCATCCACCTCAGCACGGACCCGATGGTCGCCCAGGCTCAGCAGGCCCCGGCAGGCGGGGCGCTCGGCGGTTGACCTCGCCCGGTGCACGTTGAGCTGGTGCCCCTGGAGCGCGAATGTGCCCCCAGGGGCACCGGTGTGCGACCCCTTCGTGCCCCGCTCTGTCGTCGGGTTGTCGTCCGGGCATGAAATCATGGCCGTACCGGCCTCAACCGGTGCGCTGTTGCCTTGGGTTGGCGATGGCACAGGAACACAGGCCACGGCCTTCAGGGGGAGGAACCATGGCGGACAGCTTCGGACCGATGCGTGACGACGATGCCGACGACGGCGTCGTAGGCATGGGACCGGACGCGGGCTCCCCGCGCAAGGAACCCATCAGGGTCCTGGTCGTGGACGACCACGCCCTCTTCCGGCGCGGCCTGGAGATCGTGCTCGCCGCGGAGGAGGACATCCAGGTCGTCGGGGAGGCGGGCGACGGCGCCGAGGCGGTCGACAAGGCCGCCGATCTGCTGCCCGACATCGTGCTGATGGACGTACGGATGCCCAAGCGCGGCGGGATCGAGGCGTGCACCTCCATCAAGGAGGTCGCCCCGAGTGCCAAGATCATCATGCTGACGATCAGTGATGAAGAGGCCGACCTCTACGACGCGATCAAGGCGGGTGCGACCGGTTATCTCCTCAAGGAGATCTCCACGGACGAGGTGGCCACGGCCATTCGCGCGGTGGCGGACGGGCAGTCGCAGATCAGCCCCTCGATGGCGTCGAAGCTGCTCACCGAGTTCAAGTCGATGATCCAGCGGACGGACGAGCGGCGGCTGGTGCCCGCGCCGCGGCTCACGGAACGCGAGCTGGAGGTTCTCAAGCTCGTCGCGACGGGGATGAACAACCGGGATATCGCCAAGGAGCTGTTCATCTCCGAGAACACCGTGAAGAACCATGTGCGGAACATTCTGGAGAAGCTGCAGCTGCACTCCAGGATGGAAGCCGTGGTGTATGCGATGCGGGAGAAGATCCTCGAGATTCGGTGACCGTCGCTCCGCGGGAGGAGCGGCTGGAGTGGTTGGTGGGTGGGTGCGGGTTCGGTGGGGGCTGGGCGCGCAGTTCCTCGCGCCCCTTAGGGGCGCGGTTGTCCTGCTCTCTTAATTGAGCGCTCGGGCCAGCTCGGCGTTCAGTGGCTCGCGTAGTTCGGGGGTGTCCACCCTCTCTACGCGTACGTCTGTGCAGTTGACCCAGCTTGCTGCCTCTGTCAGGGCCTGGGCCACTGCTGGTACTGCCTTGGGGCCGGTCAGGGTGATCTGTTTGGCTACCAGGGTGGTGCCCTCGCGGGCCGGGTCCACGCGGCCCACCAGGTGGCCGCCGGCGAGGACCGGCATCGCGAAGTAGCCGTGGATCCGCTTCTGCTTGGGGACGTAGGCCTCCAGGCGGTGGGTGAAGCCGAAGATCCGCTCGGTCCGCGCCCGCTCCCAGATCAGTGAGTCGAACGGCGACAGCAGCGTCGTACGGTGACGGCCGCGCGGTGGTGTCGCCAGGGCCGCCGGATCGGCCCAGGCGGGCTTGGACCAGCCCTCCACGGCCACCGGGACCAGGCCCGAGTCCGCGATGACCGCTTCGACCTGCTCGCCCTTGAGGCGGTGGTAGTCGGCGATGTCCGCGCGGGTGCCGACGCCCAGGGACTGGCCCGCGAGCCGGACGAGGCGGCGCAGGCATTCCGTGTCGTCGAGTTCGTCGTGGAGCAGCGCGTCCGGGATGGCTCGCTCGGCGAGGTCGTAGACCCGCTTCCAGCCGCGGCGCTCGGTGCACACCACCTCGCCGTACATCAGCGCGCGCTCGACGGCGACCTTCGTGCCCGACCAGTCCCACCACTCGCTGGTCTTCTTCGCGCCGCCCAGGTCGGTGGCCGTGAGCGGGCCCTCGGCCTTCAGCTGCTTGATGACCTGGTCGTAGGTGCCGTCCGGCAGGTCGTGGTGCCAGTGCGGGCGGGCGCGGTAGGCGCGGCGGCGGAAGGCGAAGTGCGGCCATTCCTCGACGGGGAGGATGCAGGCGGCGTGCGACCAGTATTCGAAGGCATGCGTGTCTGTCCAGTAGGCCTTGTCCACCGTCTTGCGGCCGACGGCGCCCAGGCGGGCGTACGGAATGAGCTCGTGGGAGCGGGCGAGGACCGAGATGGTGTCGAGCTGGACCGCGCCCAGGTGCCGCAGCACACCCCGCACACCGCCTCTGCGGTCGGGGGCGCCGAGGAATCCCTGCGCGCGCAGGGCCAGGCGACGGGCCTCGTCGGCGGAGAGTTCGGCGGTGGGGGGCGGCAGACTCGTCATGGTCCGCACGATAGGCGGTGCCACTGACAATCGGGTCTGGCCTGCGCAATCAGGCCTGGGGGCCCGGGAGATAGGGCGCTGTCGACGGCAGTCCCAGGTCCGACGGGAGCAGGGAGCCGACCCAGCAGTCGCGGCGTACGCCCTTGTTGTTGATGCCGGAGCGCAGGGTGCCCTCGATGGTGAAACCGGCGCGTTCGGCGACCGCGCGGGAGCCCGCGTTGCCCACCTCGGCCCGCCACTCGACGCGGTCGATCCCCAGCCGCGTGAACGCCCAGCGGGAGGCGGTGAGTGAGGCCTCGGTGATGTAGCCGTTGCCGCGGTGCTCCTTCGTCGCCCAGAAGCCGATCTCGCCGACTCCGAGGGAGCGCATGGTGATGCCGAGCATGCCGGCGAGCTCACCGCCCACCGGCAGGAAGACACCGAACGTGAACATCGAGCAGTCCGCCCAGCCGTCGGGCACCAACTGCTCGGTGAAGCCCACCGCGTGCTCATGCAGATAGGGCGACGGGATCGTGGTCCAGCGCTGGATGTCGGGATCCTGGACGGCGTCGTACACGGCGTCGGTGTCGTGCGCTCCCACCGTGCGGAGCAGGAGTCGTTCGGAGGTCAGCGTGACGGGGTCCATCGGCCGATTCTGCTCGGGCTTCGGTGAGGAAGCCATCACTTTGCCCTGTGTGAGGTGACGGTCACCTTTCGTAGCGACAGGGCGGCACCTTCCGCAACCCCTGCCCGTTGTCCTTATGGCTGTCCCTTGCAGACCTCCCGGCGCGGTGGGGTCCTCGCTTACGATGGCCGTTGCTAAAGCTGTCATTTGAAACCGACCGTCCCAGGCCCGACCGGCAAGGAGACAAACCCTCGTGTCCGTCCTCTCGAAGATCATGCGTGCAGGCGAAGGCAAGATCCTGCGCAAACTGCACCGCATCGCGGACCAGGTCAACTCCATCGAAGAGGACTTCCTCGACCTCTCCGACGCCGAGCTGCGAGCCCTGACCGACGAGTACAAGCAGCGCTACGCCGACGGCGAGAGCCTCGACGACCTGCTCCCCGAAGCGTTCGCGACCGTCCGCGAGGCCGCCAAGCGCGCCCTCGGCCAGCGCCCCTACGACGTGCAGATCATGGGCGGCGCCGCCCTCCACCTCGGCTATGTCGCCGAGATGAAGACCGGTGAGGGCAAGACCCTGGTCGGCACGCTGCCCGCGTATCTGAACGCCCTCTCCGGAGACGGCGTCCACCTCATCACGGTCAACGACTACCTGGCCGAGCGCGACTCCGAGATGATGGGCCGCGTCCACAAGTTCCTGGGCCTGAGCGTCGGCTGCATCCTGGCCAACATGACGCCGACCCAGCGCCGTGAGCAGTACGCCTGCGACATCACGTACGGCACGAACAACGAGTTCGGGTTCGACTACCTCCGCGACAACATGGCGTGGTCGCAGGACGAACTGGTGCAGCGCGGCCACAACTACGCGATCGTCGACGAGGTCGACTCGATCCTCGTCGACGAGGCCCGTACGCCGCTGATCATCTCCGGCCCGGCCGACCAGGCCACCAAGTGGTACGGCGACTTCGCCAAGCTCGTCACGCGCCTGACGAAGGGCGAGGCGGGCAACACCCTCAAGGGCATCGAGGAGACCGGCGACTACGAGGTCGACGAGAAGAAGCGCACCGTCGCCATCCACGAGCCCGGCGTCGCCAAGGTCGAGGACTGGCTCGGCATCGACAACCTCTACGAGTCGGTGAACACGCCTCTGGTGGGCTACCTGAACAACGCCATCAAGGCCAAGGAGCTCTTCAAGAAGGACAAGGACTACGTCGTCATCGACGGCGAAGTCATGATCGTCGACGAGCACACCGGCCGTATCCTCGCCGGCCGCCGCTACAACGAGGGCATGCACCAGGCGATCGAGGCGAAGGAAGGGGTGGACATCAAGGACGAGAACCAGACGCTCGCCACGATCACCCTGCAGAACTTCTTCCGCCTCTACAGCAAGCTCTCCGGCATGACCGGTACGGCGATGACCGAGGCCGCCGAGTTCCACCAGATCTACAAGCTCGGCGTCGTCCCGATCCCGACCAACAAGCCCATGGTCCGCATGGACCAGTCGGACCTGATCTACCGCACCGAAGTGGCCAAGTTCGACGCGGTGGTCGACGACATCGCCGAGAAGCACGAGAAGGGCCAGCCGATCCTCGTCGGTACGACGTCGGTCGAGAAGTCCGAGTACCTCTCGCAGCAGCTCAGCAAGCGGGGCATCCAGCACGAAGTGCTGAACGCGAAGCAGCACGACCGTGAAGCGCCGATCATCGCCCAGGCCGGCCGCAAGGGCGCGGTGACCGTGGCCACGAACATGGCCGGCCGCGGTACGGACATCAAGCTCGGCGGCAACCCCGACGACCTCGCCGAGGCCGAGCTGCGCCAGCGCGGTCTCGACCCCGAGGAGCACATCGAGGAGTGGGCCGCGGCGCTGCCCGCCGCCCTGGAGCGGGCCGCGAAGGCGGTGCAGGCAGAGTTCGAGGAGGTCAAGGACCTCGGCGGGCTGTACGTGCTGGGCACCGAGCGGCACGAGTCGCGGCGTATCGACAACCAGCTGCGCGGTCGTTCCGGCCGTCAGGGCGACCCGGGCGAGTCCCGTTTCTACCTCTCCCTGGGCGACGACCTGATGAGGCTCTTCAAGGCCCAGATGGTCGAGCGCGTGATGTCGATGGCGAACGTCCCCGACGACGTGCCGATCGAGAACAAGATGGTCACCCGGGCCATCGCGTCCGCCCAGTCGCAGGTCGAGACGCAGAACTTCGAGACCCGGAAGAACGTCCTCAAGTACGACGAGGTCCTCAACCGGCAACGCGAGGTCATCTACGGCGAGCGGCGCCGCGTCCTGGAGGGCGAGGACCTGCAGGAGCAGATCCAGCACTTCACGGACGACACGATCGACGCGTACATCGACGCGGAGACCGCCGAGGGCTTCGCCGAGGAGTGGGACCTGGACCGGCTGTGGGGCGCCTTCAAGCAGCTCTACCCGGTGAAGGTCACCGTCGAGGAGCTGGAGGAGGCGGCGGGCGACCGTGCGGGCCTCACCGCCGAGTTCATCTCCGAGTCCATCAAGGACGACATCCACGACCAGTACGCGGCGCGCGAGGAGCAGCTCGGCTCCGAGATCATGCGTGAGCTGGAGCGCCGGGTCGTGCTGTCGGTCCTTGACCGCAAGTGGCGCGAGCACCTCTACGAGATGGACTACCTCCAGGAGGGCATCGGCCTGCGTGCGATGGCCCAGAAGGACCCGCTGGTCGAGTACCAGCGGGAGGGCTTCGACATGTTCAACGCCATGATGGACGGCATCAAGGAGGAGTCCGTCGGCTACCTGTTCAACCTGGAGGTCCAGGTCGAGCAGCAGGTCGAGGAGGTTCCGGTCGAGGACGCGAAGCCGTCGCTCGACAAGCGGGACGCCGTGCCTGCCGGTGCCTCCCGTCCGGAGATCCGGGCCAAGGGCCTCGACGCTCCGCAGCGGCCGGACCGGCTGCACTTCTCCGCGCCGACCGTGGATGGTGAGGGCGGTGTCGTCGAGGGCGACTTCGCCAACGACGACGAGCCGGTGCGCTCCGAGTCCGACGGCCTTACGCGTGCGGAGCGGCGTAAGCAGCAGAAGGGCAGCCGTCGCCGCAAGAAGTGACGGTTCGCTCCGCTGGGCTTGGCCGGTTGAGTGGGTTGAGCGGGGGTTGGCTGTGAAGGGCCGGGCACCTTGGGGTGTCTGGCCCTTCGGGTTGTGGGGGCGTGTTGGGGCGGGGTGTCGGGTGCCGGCCGGATGTGGCTGGGCGCGCAGTTCCCCGCGCCCCTGAAAGATGAGGGCTTGCGTTCGCTCGTGGCCTGCGGGTTCTCGTGGGCTGGGCGCGCAGTTCCTCGCGTCCCTAAGGGGCGTCTCAGTGTGGGGGCCTGTGGATTTAGTCGTCGTTGGTGTGGGGCATGCGGGGGCCGCCCAGTTCGATGGCCGTGCAGCGCCAGCGGAGGTCTGGGCCCTGTTCCAGGCGGAAGGCCATGGCGCGGAGCTGGTCGCCGGCGCCGATGCGGGCGAAGGCCTCGATGGCGCCTGGCCGGGGCACGTCGTAGCCGATGTCCCGGACGACGGGGCGGGTGCCGCGGGTGCGGAGGGGGCCGCGTTCGGCGAGCCAGGCCAGTTCGTCGTACGCCCGGCCCGCGGTGTGCCGGAGCATGCAGTGGACCGGGCGCTGACCACTCAGAACGGCGACGAGACGGTCGGCGAAGAGGTCGGTGGGCCGTGGCTGCTGGGGCACACCGCCAGGGCTCTCAGCAGGCCTTGTGCGGCGGGGGCGAGCCAACTGCGGCAGTACCTCGGCCGAGGTGGTCGAGGGGCGGCCGGCGCCGGGTGCGGTCAGGACGGCTCCGTCCGGTACGGCCCGTGAGGTGCCCCCACTCCGCACGGTCCCCGAGGAGGCGCCGCCCGGTGTGCCGCCGCCCGCCGGTGTCCGTGGTGTGGTTCCGCCGGGGCGGCGGGTGTCATGACGGACGGGTGGGCGGGTGCCCTGGGTGCGCTTCGTCCTGGTCATCACCTTGGTCATGGCGGGGCCTCGTTCGGTCGGACCGGCTTGATACCGATCAGTAACTTTCCGTTGGGGATCTTGTACGAGGCCGGAGCGGGTGGCCGCAAGGACGCTGAACGCGCGCCGGAGCGGCCGGAATGTTCACCTATCAGAGTGATGAGGGAGGGCGCGAGGCTTGGCGGGGCTGGGGTGTACCGGGTGACCTGTGGGGCCGGTGGTGGACGCCTCCGGAAGGGCGGCCCGGACTCGAAAGGGGACACCACACGTATCCTGAAGGCCCTCCCGGGAGGCGCGGTACCGCTGCCCCGGAGCCCTCCGACCGCGAAATCCGACTACGAAAGCGGCCAGCCATGCGCGTCTACGTCCCCCTGACCCTCCCCGGTCTCGCCGAGGCGTACAAGACGGGTGAGCTGGGAGCGGGACCCTTCGTCGCGTACGCCGTCACGCCCGCGCTGCGGGAGTGGTACCTGTCCGACGACATCGAGGAACTGGAGTACGCGGCGCTGAACCGGGCCGCGCTCGCCTCCCTGCGCCTGGTCGCGCTCGATCCCGGGGCCCCGCGGCGGCGGGTCGTCGTCGCCGTCGACGTTCCGGACAAGGCCGCCGTCGCCGATCCCGACCGGGGGCTCGACCCCGCGGCGCTCGGGGAGGTGCGGGTCGGCGGGGCCGCCGTGGCACTGGCCAGGGCCGCGGCCGTGCACGTCGACTCGGACGACGCCGAGGCGGACGTCTCGGCCGCCGCGGACGCGCTGGGGGCGGCGGACACGGGCGACGACGACGCGCAGTTCGTGGTGGACGGGGCCGAGGACCACGAGCTGCTGTGGTTCGCCACGCAGGAGATCCCGAACCTGGTGGGACTCGGCGACTGAGGCTTCGGCCGGCGGACCGGGCGGACCGGGCAAGCCGGACGAGCCGGTTCCGCCCGGTGGGGGGCGAGCTGAGAAATCCAGGAAGGGTTGTCAGTGCGGGCGGGTACGTTTCTGATATGGGGAAGCGCGGAGCGGCACACATCGTCTGGGACTGGAACGGGACCCTGTTCCACGACAACGAGGCAATCATCGGGGCGACGAACGCGGCGTTCGCCGAGCTGGGGCTCGAACCGATCACGCTGGAGAGATACCGGGAGCTGTACTGCGTGCCCGTGCCGCGGTTCTACGAGCGGCTCATCGGGCGGCTGCCGACGGACGAGGAGTGGGAGGTCATGGATGAGACCTTCCACCGGTACTACGTGGAGCACCGGGTGGGCTGCGGGCTCACCGACGGGGTGCCCGGGCTGCTCACCGAGTGGGTCTCGGCTGGGCGCAGTCAGTCGATTCTGAGCATGTACGGGCATGACGAACTGGTCCCGTTGGTGCGGGGCTTCGGGATCGAGCCGCACTTCGTACGGGTCGACGGGCGGACCGGGCCGTCCGGGGGCAGCAAGGCCGAGCACATGGTGCGGCATGTGGCGGCGCTGACCGGCGTGGAGCCCGCTCGCACGGTGGTGATCGGGGACGCCGCCGACGATGCGATCGCGGCTCGGCGGGTGGGGGCGCAGGCCGTGCTCTACACCGGGGGTTCGCACGGCCGGGCCAGCCTTGAGGAGGTCGGGGTGCCGGTGGTGGACAGCCTGGAGGAGGCGGTGGCGGAGGCCGAACGGTTGGCGGCTTGACGGGAGGCGGGCTGGGCCGGGGCTGCTGGGCGGGTCGGGCGAGCGGGGTGGCACCCCGGCCGGCGGTGTTGGCCGGGGTGCGGGATGTGGGGCTCTCTGGGCTGGTGCTCCTGTGTGCCGGTGCTCCTGTGCCCCGGTCTCAGGGAGATGGCTGCCGGGTTTTCAGGTCACCGGGGCCTTCGCGTGCAGGACCGTGAGGAATTCCCGCATCCAGCGGGAGTGGTCCGGCCAGGAGCGCGATGACACCAGGGTGCCGTCGACCACGGCCTCGGCGTCCTGGAAGAGGGCGCCGGCTGCCTGCATGTCGAGTTCCAGGGCCGGAAAGGCCGTGACGCGGCGGCCGCGGAGGCCGTCTATCGCCGCGGTCAGAAGGGGGCCGTGGCAGATCTGGGCGATCGGTTTGTCCGTGTCGAAGAAGGACTTCAGGATCTTGCGGAGTTCGGGGTCGTTGCGGAGGTACTCCGGGGCTCGGCCGCCGGGGATCACGAGGGCGGCGTACTGGCCGGGGTCGACCTCGGAGAAGGCCAGGTCGGCGGGCCAGGTATAGCCGGGCTTCTCCGTGTAGGTGTCGAAGCCGGGTTCGAAGTCGTGGATGACGAAGCGGAGTTTTTTGCGGGTGGGGGCCGCGATGTGGACGTCGTAGCCCTCTTCGCGCAGGCGCTGGTAGGGGTACAGGACTTCCAGTGACTCCGCGGCGTCTCCGGTCACGATCAGGATCTTGACGGCCATGGTGCTGTGCTCCCCTCGCGGTTGCCCGTTCTGCCCAACGTGCCTCCGCGGTGGGGGTTTGCCAAGGGTTCCCTCCGGGGGTTGGGCGGATTTGTTGCGGCGGGGCGGTGTATGGCGGGGTTCTTTCCCCCACCCCGCCCCTTCCCGAAACTGGGGGACTCCGCCCCCAGACCCCCGTCGGGTTTGTTTGTACGGTGCGGGTCGGCTGTGGCTTGTCGCGCAGTTCCCCGTGCCCCTGAAAAGACGAAAGACCGGGGGCCTTGGGACGGTGTGATCACTGCGGGGCGGTGGGGGCTGGGTGCGCAGTTCCCCGCGCCCCTAAAAGACAAAAGACATAAGGCCAAAAGACGAAGGCCAAGGGTCGTAAGGCGGGGTCGGGGTCTGCAGCGCAGGCCCCACTCAGCCGCTGTCGGCTCTCCGGCGTGAGGGGTCGTGTCGGGGTGTCCGATCGCCGCGGCAACGTGCCATGACCGAATATCCCAGAGCGGCGATCGGATACCCCGTCGCGGCACCGACCCCACCACCCACCACCCCAGGGGCGCGGGGAACTGCGCGACCAGCCCCCACCCACCCGCAGACAAACAACCGC
>NZ_JBFAHW010000148.1:0-23457 GCF_040654355.1 Streptomyces sp. NPDC050704
CCCCGCCAGCACGTTCCACCGCGTGATGTTCATCGCGTGGTCGTGGTACCACCACTGCACCGCCTGGTGGTCGTTCGGGTACTCGGAGAGCTGGGTCACGGCAGAAGGCCCCGACGCCGGCCGGGTCGTCGATGAACTGGTTGGGCTTGACGCAGAAGAGGCTGAAGCCCTGTTCGAGCTGCTCGGGGATGGCGGCGAGGGCCTGGCCGAGGTCGGCGGGGGAGCGGTCGTCGGGGAAGACCGGCCGGGTGCCGCCGATCATCTCCAGGTCGGCGATGTCGCGACCGGCGGCGGTCATGGCGGCCTTGAGGGTCTGAAGCTCTTCGGGGGAGGGGCGGCCCAGCGGGTGGAAGCCATGGGCGTGCTGGACCAGGCGGCGGAGCAGGGGGCCGTGGAGGTGCTGGCCGCCGAGCCACAGGCGGGGTCCGTCGGGGCGGTGGGCCTTGGGCTCGAAGTACACGTCCCGGAACGGGTAGTGGTCGCCGTCGTGGGAGACCGGGCCGGAGTCCGGGTTCCACAGCTTGGCCCAGATCGCGAGGTGCTCGTCGAGGAGCTTGCCGCGCTTGCCGAACGGGACACCCAGCGCGTCGTACTCGTCCCGGCTCCAGCTGACGGTCGGCTGCACGATGAGGCGCCCCTCGGAGAGCAGGTCGAGGGTGCCCAACTCGCGGGCCAGCAGCAGCGGGTGGCGCAGCGGGGCGAGGACCGCGGCGGCGGCGAGCCGGAGGCGTTCGGTGACGGAGGCGATGGCGCTGAGCATCATCAGGGAGTTGGGCCAGGGGGTGTACGGGTCCTGGTTGCCCGGCAGCGCCCAGTCGCGGGGGTTGCCCATGATGCCGCCCGCGACGGCGTCGGGGCCCAGCACGATGTGCTCGCTGACCATGACGGAGTCGAATCCGGCGTCCTCGGCCTCGCGCGCCCAGCGGACGGTGGCGGGAAGGTCGGCGCGGCCGCCGGTGAGCGTCCAGTTCTCGCTGAGCACGAGGAGCATGCGGGGAGTGGCGGTCATGAGGAGGGCCCCTGTCGGTCGGTCGTCTCCCAGGAAATGATTTGGGGTCAAACGTAAGCCCCTGTATGGGTGCCGACAACCCCCTGATGTGGATTCGTCGAGGGCATTGCGCACCGCCCGGCCCGGGGATAACGTACGGGCCCAAACGAGTCACCCAGGCGAATCCTCGATCGGGCGCCTCCCCCTGGACGGAGCGATCCATGTCGCCGTACAACAGCACCTCCCCACCCAAACTCAAACTGGTGGACGTGATCGCCCAGTCCGTCGGCTTCATGGGCCCGGTCTTCTCGGTGTCGATCCTGCTGCCCCAGCTCGTCGGCATCACCACCGCCACCGGCAAGGGCGCCGGCGGTGCCGCGCCGCTGGCCGTGCTGCTCGGCACCATCGGCATGCTCGGCATCGGCTGGATCGTTTCCGCGTACGCCCGCCGGATCCACGCGGCCGGCTCGCTCTACAACTACGTCACCGAAGGCATCGGCCCGCGCGTCGGCGCCGCCGCCGGATACGTCTACTACCTGGGCGTACTCATCCTCGGCGCCGCCATCGCCGTCCTGATCGGCGGCACCCTGCACGACACCCTCGCCGCCGAGTTCGGCTTCGACGCGGTGCCCGTCTGGGGCTGGAACCTGATACTGCTCGCGGTGCTGCTCGCCATCGTGCACATCGGCGTGCAGATCTCCGTGAAGGCCCAGTTGGTCCTGGCACTTGTCTCCATCGGCGTGCTCACGGTCTTCTTCGTCTACATCATCGTCAAGGTCGGCGGCGACAACAGCGTCAGCGCCTTCCAGCCCTCCAGCGCGGCCCAGGGCTGGGGTGGCATCGCCTTCTCCGTCATCTACGGCGTGCTGCTCTTCACCGGGTTCGAGGCCGCCGCCAACCTCGCCGAGGAGACCGCCGAGCCGAAGCGCGCCATCCCGCGGGCCGTCCTCATCTCGCTGATCGCCTCGGCCGCCTTCTTCCTGCTCGGCTCGTACGCGCAGATCGCCGGGTTCCACTTCAACGTCGCCGAGGTCGCCGAGAACGCCGGTGCGCCGATCACCGCCCTCGCCTCGCCGGGCGCGTACGGCTCGACCGGGGTGGCCCGGCTGGTCGAACTGGTCATCCTGCTCGACATGTTCGCGGTCTACATCGGCATCGGGGTCTCCAGCACGCGCGGCCTGCGGACCATGGCCAAGGACGGCTGGCTTCCGCGACCGATCGCCCGGCTCAGCGCCACCCGCGGCACCCCGGTGGTCGGCACGGTGATCGTCGGTGCGGTCTTCCTGACCTGCGTGCTGCTGAGCGCGGTCTTCCCGCACGCCGTCGAGGTGCCCGGCCTGCCGGACTACTTCGCCTGGTACGTCTGGCTGTCGGCCTTCGGCATCTTCTGCCTCGCCGTCATCTACTTCGCGATGTGCGCGGGCGCACCGCGCGGTCTGCGGGGGCATCGCAGCCCTGCCCTGGTGTGGATCAGCTCTGCTGTAGGCGTCGTGATCACCGGCGGTGCGCTGTTCGGCGCCGTCTACCAGGTACCGGCGCCCACCAAGTGGGCGGCGTACGCGGCGATCGGCTGGGTCGTGCTCGCGCTGGTCGCGGGCTTCGTGGTGCGGCCGGCCCGCACCGCGGAGCCGGTCCCGGCCAAGGCGGTGGCTTCCGGCGTCTGATCCCGGAGCCCGGATCCCGGAGCCCGGAGCCCGAAACGGACGCGCTGTGCGCCGGGCAGGCCTGTCTCAGGCTCGCCCGGCGCCGCGGCGCGCAAGCCAACAGCGCTGCGCGAGCCAAGAGAGCGGGAAGACATGGGACTTGACGGCAAGGTGGTACTGGTCGTCGGCGCCGGGAGCGGCATCGGCGCGGCTGTGGCGGCCCAGGCGGCCGCCGCCGGGGCGCGGGTGGTTGTGAGCGGGCGGCGGCGCGAGGCGCTGGAGAAGGTGGCGGCCGCCACGGGGGCGACGGCTCACCCCGCCGACGTGACGGTCCGCGACGAGGTCGAGGCGCTGGTCGCGGCCGTGGTCCAGGAGCACGGACGGTTGGACGGAGTGGTGGCGAGCGCCGGGGTGATCACGGCCGGGAAGGTGCTGGACATCGGCGACCAGGAGTGGGAATCCGCCCTGCGCACCAACCTCACCTCGGTGTTCCTGCTGGCCCGTGCCGCGCTGCCGCACTTGATCGAGGCGCGCGGCGCCCTGGTGACCGTGGGGTCGATAGCAGGCCACCGGGCGGCGGCGGGTTCGGCGGCCTACGCGGCGTCGAAGGCCGGGGCGGAGGTACTGACCTCGACCATCGCGGCGGAGTACGGCCCGCTCGGGGTCCGCGCGAACACCGTGTGCCCGGGCTGGACCCGCACCGAGATGGCGGACGAGGAGATGCGCGAGTTCGGCGAGCCGCACGGGCTGGACGTCGAGGAGGCGTACGCGCAGGCGACCGCCCTCGTACCGCAGCGCAGGGCGGCCGAGCCCGGCGAGATCGCCGACGCCGTGCTGTGGCTGCTGGGCCCGCGGTCCAGTTACGTCAACGGGACGGTGCTCACGGTCGACGGCGGCACGACCGCTGTCGACCCCGGCACCGTCCCGCTCGACTTCGGGCTCGCTCCACGAGGCCCGCTCAGTCCGTGAGTGTGACCTCGACCGGCAGCTTCTTGATGCCGTTGACGAAGTTGGAGCGCACCCGGGGGACTTCGCCGGTGAGCCGGATGTCCGCGATCCGCGGGATCAGCTCCTCGAACATGATCCGCATCTCGGTGCGCGCCAGCAGATTGCCCAGGCACAGATGCGGGCTGCCCTTGCCGAAGGTGATGTGGTCGTTGCTCTGCCGGGTGACGTCGAAGTCGTAGGGCCGCTCGAAGACCGCCTCGTCCCGGTTGCCGGAGGCGTACCACATCACCACCTTGTCGCCCTCCTTGATCCGCTTGCCGCCGAGCTCCACATCACGCGTGGCGGTACGGCGGAAGTGGTAGACGGGCGAGGCCCAGCGCAGGAACTCCTCGACGGCACCGGGCATCAGGGAGGGGTCCCGGCGGAGCCTGTCGAGCTGGTCGGGGTGCTGGATCAGGGCCAGCATGGAGTGCGAGATGGCGTGCCGGGTCGTCTCGTTGCCGGCCACGACCAGCAGCAGGAAGTAGTTGTCGAAGTCGTCCGCCGACAGTGGCACACCGTCCCGGGGGGTCTCGTTGACGAGCTTGGAGACCAGGTCGGTGCCGTTGCCGCCGCGCCGCTGACGGGCCAACTCCCGTCCGTACGCGAAGACTTCGAGCGACGCGGGGGACCGGAACGGCAGATGGCGGTACTGCTCACTGTCCGCGCTGTCCAGCAGCACGTCGGCGTAGTCGGGGTCGGTGTTGCCGATGATGCGGTTGCCCCAGTCGATGAGCTGCTGGGTGTCGTCCTCGGGGACGTCGAGGAGCCGGGCCAGGACGTTGATCGGGAAGTCCGCGGAGACCTCCTTGACGAAGTCGAAGCTGCCCTTGGCGAGGGCGGCGTCCAGTGTCCTGGCGGTCAGCCCGCGCAGGAAGTCGGCGTACTGGCCGATGACGCCCGCGCCGAACTGGCGCTGCAGCAGCCGGCGCATCGCCTGGTGGCGTACCCCGTCCAGTTCGAGGATGGAGGCACGCTTCTTGATCTGGTCGTCGTCGACCTCTTCGAGGTTGACGAACTTGGTGGAGGTGAAGGTCTCCGCGTCGCGGTCGACGCGGACGATGTCCTCGTGCCTGGTCAGCGCCCAGAAGCCGCGGTTGGGCGCCGGCTCGGGCTGCCAATGGACGGGGTCCTCGTGGCGGAGGGTGTGGAACATCCGCCAGGGCGTGACGCCGTCGACGAACTTGTCGTTGTCGGCGAGGTCGACCTCCGCCAGGGGCAGTGGGGTGCTGAAGTCTGCGGTCGTGCTGGTGTCGGTGCTGGTCATGTTCGGCTCCGTACGGGGTCCGCGGTGTCCTCGGTCAGATGTGCTGGGCGTACTCGCCGAACTCCCAGTCGGTGACGTAGTTCTGAAAGCGCGTCAGTTCGTTGCGCTTGTAGGCGAGGAAGGTGTCCGTGAAGGGCTTGCCGAGCAGGTCGGTCAGCTCGGTGTCGGCCTCAAGGGCGTCCAGCGCGGCATCCAGGGACTGTGGGAGTCGGCCGGCCCGGGTCTCGTCGTAGCCGTAGCCCTCGATGGGGGCGGGCGGCTCGGCGGCGTCGCGGATGCCGAGGTGCAGGGCCGCGACCAGACCGGCGACGGCGAGATAGGGGTTGGCGCTGGCGTCCCCGAGCCGCATTTCCAGCCGGGCCCCGCTGCCGCGCTCCGGGGGGATGCGGAGCATGGCGCTGCGCTTGTCCAGGCCCCAGTCGACGAGCCAGGGGGCGAGGGTGTCGCGGCCGAAGCGCTTGTACGAGTTGATGGTGGGGTTCAGCAGCGCGGTGAGCGCCGGGGCGTGCGCGAGCAGGCCGCCGATGGCGTGCCGGGCGATGGCGGAGAGCCCGTACTGCCCGGCCGGGTCGTCGAAGACGTTGCGGCCGTCGCCGTCCTCGCAGGACACGTGCAGGTGGAAGCCGGAGCCGCCGCTGTCGTTGAAGGGCTTGGCCATGAAGGTGGCGAGCCGTCCTTCGGTGCGGGCCAGCTCGCGGACGGCGGACTTGAAACGGAAGGCGCGGTCGGCGGCGTCCATGGCGGCGGAGTGGCTGAGGTTGATCTCGAACTGGCCGCCGTCGAACTCCTGGTTGCCGGAGGTGACGCCGATGTCGAGGCGGTCCAACTGCCGCAGGGTGCGCAGCAGATGGCTCTCCGGGTCGCCGCGCCGGCCGCTGCTGTAGACGTTGCCGGTCAGGCCGCTGTAGGGGGCCCAGCCGGTCGGGCTGCCGGGGGCCGGGTCGAGCAGGAAGTACTCCAGCTCCGGGCCGACGACGGCCTCCAGGCCGCTGGTGGCGAGAGCGCCGGTGAGCCGGCGCACCAGGTCGCGGGGGGACTCGGCGGCCGGGGCGCCGGTCGCCGGGTCGATCGGATCACCGAGGCACCAGGCCACGCCCGGCTCCCAGGGCAGCGCCACCAGGGTGTCGAGGTCGGGCCGTACCGAGATGTCCGGCAGTCCCTCCTCAAGGCCCCCCGGGGCATCGATGACATCGCCGCGCGGGGATGTCACATAGATCGCCCGGCAGAAGGCGAGGCCGTGGTCGCAGGCCGCGGGGAGGTGGCTGAGCAGGACGTCGCGGCTGCGGTCCACCCCGATCAGGTCGGGATAGGTGACGCGCACGATGTCGATGCCCTGGGCGGCGAGCCTTTCGACGTGCTGCCGGACCTGCTGGGCGGTGGACGGATCGCTCACCGGTGTCTCCTCAGGGGCGGAACGGGCGGCGGAGGTGATGGCCCTGCCAGTTGTTTGAAGCCAAACGATATGGACGGGCCCGGCTCGCCGCAACCATGTGCGCCGGAAAACTTGTGCGCTCCTCTGCTTCCTCCTCTCAGTTTCCTCTCCGTGATTCCTCTCCGCGGAGGGGTTGACCCGGGCGACGGCTCTTCGTAGTTTATTTGGAGCCAAACGATTTGAAGGAGCGGTCATGCGGATCGTCGTCGACACCGACAAGTGCCAGGACCACGGCCAGTGCGTCTTCGCGGCCCCCGATGTCTTCCGACTGGACGACGCCGGGCACCTCGTGCACGTCGGCGAACCGGACGAGGCCCTTCGCGAGGACGTCGAGGACGCCGCCGACGTGTGCCCGCTGCAGGCCATCCGGATCGAGGGCTGATCCGGTGAGTGGTCCGGTGAGCGGGCGCGTCGTCATCGCCGGGGCCTCGCTGGGCGGCCTGCGCGCCGCCGAGCAGCTGCGCGCGGTCGGCTGGACGGGGGAGATCGTCGCCGTCGGGGACGAGCCCCACATGCCGTACAACCGCCCGCCACTGTCCAAAGAAGCACTGGCCGGCAAAGCCACCCTCGCCTCCCTGTCCTTCCGCCCCCGCGCCTCCGCCGCGGACGTGCGGTGGCGGCTCGGCACGGCGGTGACCGCCGCCCGTCTCGCCGACCGGGTGGTCCGGCTCGACGACGGCACCGAGCTGCCCTTCGACGGCCTGGTCGTCGCCACCGGGATGCGCCCCCGCCGGCTGCGCTGCGCGGGCCCCACAGGACCGGGCAGCGGCCGCCACACGGTACGCACCCTCGCCGACGCGGAGGCCCTGCGCCCCGAGCTGACCCGGCCGGGGGCCCGCGTAGTGGTCATCGGCGCCGGTTTCATCGGCTGCGAGGTGGCCGCCACCGCGATCGGTCTCGGTGCGGCAGAGGTCACCGTGGTCGACCCCGAGCCGCTGCCCATGCTCCGGCCGCTGGGTGAGCTGCTGGCCCGCGCCCTGCTGCGGCGCCATGAGGAGCGCGGTGTGCGGTTCGCGCTGGGTACGGGAGTCTCCGCCTTCGCGGGCTACGAAGGGAAATCTCCCGGTGGTGGCCGAGGGAGGGTCACCGGCGTGGTCCTCGGCGACGGCAGGGTCCTCGCGGCCGACGTCGTCGTGGAGTCGGTCGGCTCCGTCGCCAACACCGAATGGCTGGACGGCAACGGCCTGGATGTCACCGACGGCGTACTGACCGACGAGCTGCTACGGGTCGTGACGAGCGAGCGACAGGGGACCAGGGCGCCCGAACGCGAGCGGCCGGAGCGCAGCCTGCCGTACGTCGTCGCCGTCGGAGATGTCGCCCGCTTCCCCAACGCCCGCTACGACGGGGTGCCCCGCCGCGTCGAGCACTGGTCGATCCCCGGCGACAGCGCCAAGCACGCGGCCCGCAGCCTCCTCGCGGGGATCACCGGTGAGGGCGACGACCCGGCCCCCTTCGCCCCGCTCCCCGCCTTCTGGAGCGACCAGCACGACTTCCGCCTGCAGGCCTTCGGCGCCGCCTCCCTCGGGACCGGGGACGTACGGGTCCTGGACGGTGACCCGGACGGCGATGTCGTCGTCGGCTACCACGCGGGCGGCCGACTCATCGGCGTGGTCGCCCTCGGGAGCCAGGCCGCCGTCACCCGTGCCGCCGCCCGCTACCGCGCGGAGCTGCTGCGGCAGCCCGCCCTCACCGCGTAAGGAACGTCATGGCCACTGTCCGCGGCTACTTCCACCCCAAGACCGCCACCGGCCGGTCGTCCCTCATTCCCGCGCCGCCGTGGCACTACTCCGGCGACCTGCTCACCATCGAGTACCGCACCGACCCCGCCCGGGTCCGCGAACTCCTTCCCGCCCCGCTGGAACTCGCCGACGACGACCCCGGCGCGGTCGCCCTCATCTGGGCCGACTGGCAGTCCTGCTCCTCCTCCGCCGAGGAACTCCTCGATCCGGTGCGCGCCCAGTACAAGGAGGCCTTCGCCGTGGTGCGCTGCTCCTACCAGGGCCGTACGTACTCGCGCTGCGTCCACATCTGGGTCGACAAGGACTTCGCCATCGCCCGCGGACTCCACCAGGGCTATCCCAAGAAGCTCGGCTCGATCCATCTGACGCGTCCGCATCCCTACGGCCCCGCCCCGCGCATCGAGGCCGGCGCCCGTTTCGGCGCGACGCTCGCCGCCGCCGACCGGCGGCTGGCACAGGCCGTGGTGACCCTGCGCGAACCGGCGCGGACCAACGGATTCGTCAACAGCCACCCCATGGCCCACCACCGCTGGCTGCCCTCCATCGAGAACGGCAAGGGCCTCGCCCTGGACGAGCTGATCGAGACCGGCGCCGCCTCCTTCGAGGCCGGGCAGGCCTGGACCGGCGACGCCGACCTGGAGCTGTTCGAAGCCCCGACGGAGGAGCTGGCCCGGCTGGAGATCCACGAACCGATCGCGGCGTACTACCGGCAGGTGGGCGTCGTCTGGGACGGCGGCCGCCTGCTGGAATCCGGCACCTCGGTGGCCGAGTAGCGCCACCGGCGGAACCCCGCGCCACCACAGCACATGGCGGGCAGCCGTTCCAAGGCGTACGGCGCAAGGCGTACGGCCCGAGGGGGCAGCCGTTTCCCGAGGTGTACGGCCCTGGGGCCCGGGTCGGCCCGTTTCCGGGAAGGGCGGGCCGGCAGGCGGCTCGCCGCAGGCGCCCCCGACGCGCGAAACCACTCACCATCCTTCGTCACCCGCACCCGCACCCGCACCCGTCACCTGGAGCACAGGACATGTCCGAGAAGACCACGGTCGCCGGGGTCGCCGTCGACACCCGGCACTGGATCGGCGGCGAACGCGTCGCCTCCGCCGGGACGTTCACCGATCACTCGCCCCTCGACGGCGTCGCTCTCGGCGAGATCTCCCGCGGCGGCGCCGCCGAGGCCGAGGCCGCGGTGGCCGCCGCCAAAGCGGCGTTCCCGGCCTGGGCGGCCACCCCGCGTGCCGAGCGCGCCCGCATCCTCCACGCCATCGCCGACGGAGTCGAGAAGCGGCTCGAAGACCTCGCGAACGTCGAGACCCTCGACAACGGCGCCCTGCTGCGCTCGCACCGCCGGGGCGTGATGCCCCGCGTCGCCCACAACTTCCGCTTCTTCGCGGACTGGCTGCTCACGCTCGACCACGAGGACTTCGACACGCGCGGCCACACCAACCACGTCTCCTGGGACCCGGCAGGACCCTGCGTCCTGATCACCCCGTGGAACGCCCCCTTGATGCTGGCCACCTGGAAGGTCGCCCCGGCCCTCGCCGCCGGCGACACCGTCATCCTCAAGCCCGCCGAGTGGTCCCCGCTCACCGCCTCGCTGCTCGCGGACATCGCCGATGCCGCCGGGCTGCCGGCCGGTGTCCTGAACGTCGTCCAGGGCTACGGCACCGAAGCCGGCAGCACCCTCGTCGCCCACCCGGACGTGCGCCGGATCAGCTTCACCGGCTCCGTACCGACCGCCAAACGCATCGCGGCGGCCGCGGCGGCCCATCTCACCCCGCTCAGCCTGGAGTTGGGCGGCAAGTCGCCGCTGCTGGTGTTCGCCGACGCCGACCTCGACCTCGCCGTGGACCTGGCCGTCGAGCAGTACGACAACGCGGGCCAGGTCTGCCTGGCGGCGACCCGCATCCTGGTCGAGTCCTCCATCGCCGAGGAGTTCACGGAGCGGTTCAAGGTCAAAGCGGCCGCGCTGACCCAGGGCGACCCCCGCGAGGAGGCCACCGACCTCGGCCCCACCATCCACCCGCGGCAGCTGGAGAAGGTCGACGGATTCGTCCAACGCGCTTTGGCAGCGGGCGCCCGCGCCGTCATCGGCGGCGGACCCAACTCCGAACTCGGCGGGCTCTACTACCGGCCCACCCTGCTCACCGATGTCGCCCAGGACTCCGAGATCGTCCAGGAGGAGGTCTTCGGCCCCGTTCTGACCCTCCAGACCTTCGACACCGAGGACGAGGCGGTCGCCCTCGCCAACGACACCCGCTTCGGCCTCGCCGCCACCCTCGCCACCGGCGACCCCGAGCGCGCCGAACGGGTCACCGCCCGGCTCGTCGCGGGCACGGTGTGGGTCAACTGCTTCTTCGTACGGGACCTTCAGGCGCCCTTCGGCGGCTCCCGGCTCTCCGGCGTCGGCCGGGAGGGCGGCACCTGGAGCTTCGACTTCTACTGCGACCTGAAGAACACCGTCACCGCGCCGAAGGGCTGGAACAACCATGGGTGAGATCGTCGGAGCGGGCCTGCTCGCACACGTCCCCACCATCGTGCTGCCCGAGGCCGAACGCCTGGAGCTCAACGGCGGCAAGGAGATCACCCTGGTCACGGGCCTCCGGCAGCTCCGCGAGGACGTCTTCGAGAACGATGCCGCCAACGAGTACGACACCGTCGTCGTCCTCGACTCCCACTGGGCCACCACGGTGGAGTTCGTCGTCGCCGCCCAGCAGCGCCGCGCCGGACTGTTCACCTCCGAGGAACTGCCGCGCGGCATGTGCCGGGTGCCGTACGACTACCCCGGCGACCAGGAACTGGCCCACAACATCGCGGGCTTCGCCGAGAAGCACGGCACCTGGATCACCCCGATCGAGGACGACTACCTGCCGGTCTACTACGCCACCATCAACCTGTGGCGGTTCCTCGGCGAGGGCCTGCCCGACAAGCGCTGGCTCACCATCGGCGTCTGCCAGACCGGCGACATGGAGGACCATCTGCGCCTCGGCCGCGCACTGGCCGACGGCATCGCCGCCACCCCCGGCCGCAGGGTGCTGGTGATCGCCTCGGGCGCGCTGTCGCACACCTTCTGGCCGCTGCGCGAGATCCGCGACCACGAGGCCAGCGACCCGAGCCACATCTTCACCCCCGAGGCCCGTGCGGCGGACGAAGAGCGCATCGCCTGGTTCAAGGAAGGCCGCCACGACAAGGTCCTCGACACGATGGACGACTTCTGGAAGTACAGGCCCGAGGCGAAGTTCTTCCACTACCTGATGATGGCCGGCGCCCTCGGCGAGCGGGCCTGCACCGCCCCGGGACGCCAGTACGGCGAATACGAGAACTCCGTCGGCACCGGCCAGGCGCACCTCTGGTTCGACCGCCCCGACGGGGGCTGGACCGCTCCCCGTACCGCCACCGCCGCCACCGACGCTTCCTGAGGAGTCGAGCCATGCCCGAGTACCGACGCATCCTGCTGGACGGCGCCACCGTCCAGGTCGTCCGCGACGGTGACGAACTCGTCGCCGGGGACGGCCGCCGTGTGAAAGCCGACGATGCCCAGCACCTGCCGCCCGTCGTCCCGTCGAAGATCATCGCGGTGCACCTGAACCACCGCAGCCGCGTGGACGAGTTCCGGATCCGGCTCACCCCGACCCCGACCTACTTCCACAAACCGACCTCCGCGCTCAACTCCCACAAAGGCGCTGTCGTCCGCCCGCACGGGCTGAAGTACCTCAACTACGAGGGCGAGGTCGCGATCGTCATCGGGAAGACCGCGCGCAACATCGCTCCCGCCGAGGCCGGTGAGTACATCGCGGGCTACACCGTCGCCAACGACTACGGCCTGCACGACTTCCGCGACACCGACGCCGGCTCCATGCTCCGTGTCAAGGGCTCCGACACCCTGTGCCCGCTCGGCCCGGGCCTGGTCACCGACTGGGACTTCCGGGGCAAGTCGCTGCGTACCTACGTCAACGGCCAGGTGGTGCAGGACGGTTCCACGGACGAGATGGAGTGGGACATGCACTACCTGGTCGCCGACATCGCCCGCACCATCACCCTCCACCCGGGTGACGCGCTGCTCTCCGGCACTCCGGCGAACTCGCGGCCGGTGCAGCCCGGCGACGTGGTCGAGGTCGAGGTCGAGGGTCTTGGCCGGCTCACCAACCACATCGTCAGCGGCCCCCTCGGCATCCGCGAGGACGTCGGAGCCCAGCCCACCGCTTCGGAGGAGGTGCTCTCCACGGCCCTCGGCGGCGACTGGGAGTTCCGCGGCATCCGGCCGCCACGGCGCTGACTCCCCGCCACGCTGACGCCCCCACCACCCCGTAGACTTTGTTCTTTGGGTTCGAACGACGCTCTGGAACATGTTCTGAAGGGGGATGCCCGTGGTCGGTCGGCGATCCGTCACCGAGACCGAGAAGCTGGTGCAGGCCAAGCTCGGTCACACTCCGATCCGCCACGAGCAGATGGCCGCGGTCGCGAACATCTACCGCGCCGCGGCCGCCGTCCGCCAGCACTTCGAGAACTCGGTGCTACGTGACTCCGAGCTGACCTGGACCGGTTTCGTCGTCCTGTGGGTCGTCTGGATCTGGGGCGAGATGGAGACGCGGTACGTCGCGGAGGAAGCCGGTATCTCCAAGGGCACCCTGACCGGCGTCGCCCGCACACTGGAGTCCCGTGGTCTCGTCAAGCGCGAGGCGCACCCGTCGGACGGCCGACGTGTTCTGCTGAGCCTCACGGATGAGGGCGAGCAGCTCATGGAGCAGCTCTTCCCCGCGTTCAACGCGGAGGAGGCCTTCGTCACGGAGCAGCTCACCGACGCCGAGTGCCGTTCCGTCGCCGGCGCCCTGCGCAAGATCGTCGTCCAGGTCGAGACCCATGGCGAGGAGCGTCGCCTCAACCTTCTCGGCGGCGCCGAGCCCGCCCCCCGGCGCAGCGGCCGCCGCCCGAAGGCGGAGTAGCGACGGTCGTCCGAGCCAGGCGCTCTCCAAGGGCCTGTCGCCAGAGGGGTGTTGGGCCGGACGCTGTCTTCTGCGCCCCCTTTGAGGACAGGCCTACGAACCCGCTGCCGCGACCAGCGCGTCGAACAGCCCCTGGGCGGCGGGGTCGTCACCGGCCGTGTCCTCGGGATGCCACTGCACGGCCGCGAACCAGCCCACCGCCGAGGTCAGTTCCATCGCTTCCACCGTCCCGTCGACCGCGCGGGCGGTGACGGCGAGACCGCTGCCGAGCCGGTCGACGCGCTGGTGGTGGTAGCAGGACGCGTCGACCTTCTCGGCCCCGCAGGCCCGCGCGACGACGGAACCGGGGAGCAGGGCCACCGGGTGCACCAGGTGCCGGTGCTCGGTGCCGGGTCCCGCACTGCCCATGTGCTGCTCCAGAGTGCCGCCGAGGGCGACGTTGACGGCCTGCAGCCCCCGGCAGACCGCCAGCAGCGGGAGCCCGGCGCCGAGCGCGTGGCGGGCGACGGCCAGATCGAAGGCGTCCTGCGTGACGTCCACGTCGTAGACGGCTTCATGCGCGTCGGACGCTCCGTACAGGCGCGGGTCGAGGTCACCGCCGCCGGGGAGCAGGACGCCGTCGAAGCGGGAGAGCCGGGCGGAAACGCACGCCGGGTCGGGGTCGGGGTGGATGGTGGCGGGCTCGCCGCCCGCCCGGTAGACGGCCTCGACCAGGGCGCGGGCGTTGACCTCGGCGGCGTACCGCAGCGCGGACGTGGTGGCCGAGAAGCGGGCGGGTATCGCGATCAGCGGCCGGGTCACAGCTGGATCCAGGTCGTCTTGAGGTCCGTGTACTTGTCCACGGCGTGCGCCGACTTGTCGCGGCCGTTGCCGGACTGCTTCATACCGCCGAAGGGCACGGTGAGGTCACCTTCCTCGTAGCAGTTGACCCACACCGTCCCGGCCTTGAGCGCGCGGGAGACGCGGTGCGCGGTCGACAGGTCGGAGGTCCACAGCCCGGCCGCGAGCCCGTACTCGGTGTCGTTGGCGAGGGCGACCGCCTCGTCGACGTCGTCGAAGGTGAGCACGGACAGCACCGGACCGAAGATCTCCTCACGGGCCAGGCGGGAGCCCGGAGCGACCCGGTCGAACACGGTCGGCGCGAGGAAGCTGCCGGGGCGGCCGGGCAGCGCCCGCTCGCCGCCGGTACGGAGCCGGGCGCCTTCCGCGGTCCCGGTGGCGATGTGGCCGAGGACCCGGTCCAGATGGGCCTCGCCGACGAGAGCCCCCATCTCGGTGGCGGGATCGAGAGGGTCGCCGATCCGCAGGGCGCGAGCGCGCTGGACCACGGCGTCGGTGACGCGCTCGGCGACCGAGGAGTGCACCAGCAGCCGGGAGGGCGCGGTGCACATCTCGCCCTGGTTGAAGAAGATGCCCCAGGCGGCGGTGGCGGCGGCGCGCTCCAGGTCGGGAGCGTCGGGAAGGATGATGTTGGGCGATTTGCCGCCCAGTTCCAGCCACACCCGCTTGAGGTTGGAGTCCGCCGCGTAGTGCAGGTACTGCCGTCCCACGGCGGTGGATCCGGTGAACGCCAGCACATCCACGTCGGGGTGCAGCCCGAGTGCCCGCCCGGCGGTGGGCCCGTCGCCGGTGACGACATTGAGCACGCCCGGCGGCAGACCGGCCTCGGTCGCCAGCCGCCCGAGCAGCAGGGCCGACAGGGGAGAGGACTCGGACGGCTTGAGCACCACCGTGCACCCGGCCGCCAGCGCCGGAGCCACCTTCCAGGAGGCCAGCGTCAGCGGGAAGTTCCACGGCACGACCGCGCCCACCACGCCGGACGGCTCCCGGGTGACGAGGGCCAGGGCGCCGGGGGCGACATGCGGTGCCTCGTCGGTGAGCTTGTCCGCGAGCTGCCCGTACCAGCGGAAGGTGGTGATCGCGGCGCGCAGCTCGATGTCGTACGCATCGGTGACGGGCTTGCCCATCTCCAGACTCACGGTGAGCGCCAGTTCGGTCCGGTGCTCCTCCAGCAGCTCGGCGAGACGCAGCAGCACCCGGCCGCGGTCGGCCGGCGCGAGCGCGGGCCACGGTCCGGAGTCGAAGGCACGGCGCGCCGCGGCGACCGCGAGGTCCACCTCCTTCGCCCCGGCGTCGGCGATGCGCGCCAGCACCCGCCCGTCCCGGGGCGAGACGACGTCGAAGGTGCCGCCCGAGCCCGGCTCGTCGGCGCCGTCGATGTGGTGACGGTCCGGCAGGCGCGGTCCCAGTGCCTCGGCGCGGCGCACCCAGTCCTCGTGGCTGTCGTCCAGCATGCGTGCCTCCGCCGACTAGTTATTTGAACCCAAACGATAACTCCAAAGGCGTCGATCGACAATGCGCTCGGGTGAAGCCGCGTCTCCCGGACCCAGCACGGGAGCCCGGGGAACCCTGGGAACCCGGGGAATGCCCTCATGCGGTTGAACGTTCAACCGCCAAAGGGCTCCGTGATCTCCGTGAACGGATGCCGCAGGTGACGCCGGGAGAGGGATTCTCGTGATCGACAACTTCAACGACTTCCAGCCGGACGGTACCCCCGCCGCCGACCGCTGGGCCACCGCCCTGCATCTCTTCGACGACGGCGTCGGCGCGCCCCACGAGGAGACCACCGGCGAGCGCTGGGAGCGTGCCGGGCTGCTCTTCGAGGCCAAGGACTACATCTCGGCCGCCAAGCTGCTGAGCGCCGTCGTGGAAGAAGTCCCCGAGCAGACCGCCCCGCGGCTGCTGCTGGCCCGCGCCTACTACCACTCGGCCCAGCTGGGGCGTGCGGAGGAGCAGCTCCGCAAGGTGATCGACCGGGACCCCGTCGAGCACTACGCCCACCTCATGCTCGGCCGCACCCTGCAACGGCAGGGGCGCGCCGACGAGGCCGAGCCGTGGCTGCGCATGGCCGCCGCCTTCGCCGGTGAACTCGCCGTCGACGGCTGAGGGGCACCTGGGCCGCGTACGAGATCAATGTCCGACAATGGCGCCGACGGAAAGTCGGCGCCATTGTCGTCGGCAGCCGTTGCCCGGCTGCTCAGGGGCGGTCCTTCTCCAGCTGTTCGAGGATGCGGTTCGAGATCTGGGCGAACACGGCCAGCTCTGCCGGGCTGAGCGGGTCGATGAACAGCCGGCGGACCGCTTCGACGTGGTGGGGCGCCGCCGTCGCGATGGCCTCACGGCCGGCGGGGGTGACGACGACGAACGCGCCGCGTCCGTCGTCGATGCACTCCTCCCGGACGACCAGGCCGCGCTTGGCCATCCGTCCGATGTGATGGGACATCCGGCTCTTCTCCCACTCCATCGCCCTGGCCAGCTCCAGGATGCGCAGCCGCCCCTCGGGGACTTCGGTGAGGTGGACGAGTACTCCGTAGTCGGGGACGGACAGGCCCGACTCGGCCTGCACCTCGCGGCCCAGTCGGCCGACGAGCTTGTCCTGCAGCCGCACGAAGCTGCGCCAGGCGTGTTGCTCCGTCTCGGTGAGCCAGCGCGTTGTCTCAGTCATGCGTATCAGTGTAGTCGGTAGTTGATGCATCACCTGAGCTGGAGCTGTCGACCGGCCGAGGCGGAGCTCAGTGACGCCCGACTGCGTGCCCGGTGCCACTCGGGGCGCAGTGCCTTTCGGGGATCGGCGGCCGGCTCTCCCGGCCGTGCGGCGGCGGAGCCTGCCTGCCGCAGCCGGTGACGGAGGGTGTCTGTGGACCGCCCGGTGGGTTGGGCTCCGTCGGGCGGTCTGCCTCTGCCTCAACGCTCGGCGCCGTCCCGTGAGTTGCTCTGCTGTCCGGACTGTCTGTCCGTCGCCGCTCGACGACGAGCGGGTGTGCGCCGATCACCGCTTCGTCGTCCTCTCTGCGGGCCCATGGCCCGTGTCGTTCGAGTACCGCCGGAGGGCGGGCCGTGTCCTCCGGCCGGAACCGAGCATCAACAACGTCCGAAATACCGTTCGTGGTTCGAAGTTTCGTTGCTGAAAATAGGGCCGTGTCTCATGCACGTCAATACCTGTGCCGGGACCCGCGTCACGGAGAGCGGGAGTCGCCACCAGAGGTCGCTCCGGCGAGCCACCTCTCCACCCCCATGCTTCCGGCGCGTTACTCAAACGTGACGCCTTCCTTCTGCGGGACCCCTTGACCCGCATGAATTGTTAGCGCTCACAATGACCTCCGCATCACATGAACCGACATCCGAGGAGGTACGACCGTGCTGTTCGCAGCGCCGCAGCCTGCCTCCGTGGCCGATGTCGTGAGGCTCTGGGTCGGTCGTACGGGCCGATCCCCCGGCCGGTCGGGGGACGGGGACACACTCGGAGAGTTACCCGGCCGCCGGGTGGGCCGGCCGCCGCGGAGGCAGGTCGGACCCTGCCTCGCGGACACGTCCACCCACGTCACAAGTCTTTCCGGTATACGACCGCCAAGGAGGTGCGGCCATGGCACAATCACAGCTTCGGCCGCCCACCATGGCCGATGTCGCGCGACTGGCGGGCGTGTCCCACCAGACTGTTTCCCGCGTACTGGGGGATCACCCCAACGTGCGGGACGAGACACGGGCCAAGGTGCTGCACGCGATCGAGGAAATGGGCTACCGCCCCAACTCCTCCGCACGGGCCCTGGCCACTCGCCGCACCCGGACCCTGGGGGTGGTCGCCTCCAACACGACGCTGTACGGTCCGGCCAGCACGTTGTTCGCGTTGGAAGAGGCGGCGCGGGCCGAGGGTTACCTCGTCTCGACCGTGAGTCTGCGCGAGATGACCGTCGAAACGTTCTCCGAGGCGCTTGACCACCTCAGGGACGGCGGAGTGGAGGGCGTCGTCGCCATCGCTCCGCGCCAGTCGGCGGTCGCCGCTCTCGCCGAACTCCGTCACCCCTTCCCGGTGGTGACCGTGGGCAGCGGGCACGGCCTGGGAATCCCCAGCGTCAACGTGGACCAGCAACTGGGCGCCCGGCTGGCCACCGGCCATCTGCTGGCCGCCGGCCACCGTACGGTCTGGCACCTCGCCGGACCCGAGGACTGGCAGGAGGCGGCGGACCGGGTCATCGGGTGGCGGGCGACCCTGGAGGCGGCGGGCATAGCGCCGCCGCCGATGCTGAGCGGGGACTGGAGTCCGCTGTCGGGCTACCAGGCGGGCCAGGAACTGGCCGGCTGGGTGGGCCGGGGGCTGACCGCGGTCTTCGTGGCCAACGACCAGATGGCACTGGGGGTGTTGCGGGCACTTCGCGAAGCGGGTGTGCGAACTCCCCGGGACGTCGCGGTCGTCGGGTTCGACGACATCCCGGAGTCGGGGTTCTTCGCCCCGCCGCTCACCACCGTCCGACAGGACTTCTCGGCGGTGGGCAAGCGGAGCATCGCCCTGCTCCTGGACCTGATCGAGGGCCGGGCCCCTTCCGGGGCCTCCCGGATCGTCATCGAGCCCCAGTTCGTCGTCCGCGCCAGCAGTTCCCCGCACCCACCCTGATCGCGGGCTCTCTGACGCGACACCCGCCGAATCCGTCACCGGACCGGCATGACCGATATTTCGAACGATGATCGACAGGCTGGACGCAGTGCAGGCTGTCCCATCGAGCAAGCGAGTACCAGCAGGCCCTCCCGGGCCGGCTCTTCAAAGGAGAAGAAACATGCTCAACAGACGCAACTTCCTCACTGCGGCGGTCGGCGTGGCGGCGGCGGGCGGCCTGGCGGCCTGTGCCAAGGAGGACGACAGCTCCTCGGACTCCAGCACCGGTAGCGGTGGCGGCAAGAAGCTCACCCTCGGCTTCTCCCAGGTCGGCTCGGAGAGCGGCTGGCGCAGCGCCAACACCGACTCGGTCAAGTCGGCGGCCAAGGAGGCGGGTTACACCCTCAAGTTCTCCGACGCGCAGCAGAAGCAGGAGAACCAGATCTCCGCGATCCGCAGCTACATCACCCAGGGCGTGGACGTCATAGCCTTCTCGCCGGTGGTCGTCACCGGCTGGGACGCGGTGCTGAAGGAGGCCAAGGCCAAGAAGATCCCGGTGGTCCTCACCGACCGCTCGGTCGAGACCTCCGACGAGTCCCTGTTCGTCACGCTCGTCGGCTCGGACTTCACGGACGAGGGCCGGCGCGCGGCCAAGATCCTGGAGAAGGTCCTCGAGAAGGCCGGCCACAAGGGCGCCGTGAAGATCGCACAGCTGGAGGGCACCACCGGTGCCGCCCCCGCGATCGAGCGTGCCAAGGGCTTCAAGGAGATCATGGACGCCGACCACAAGGACGACTGGAAGATCGTCGTCAGCCAGACCGGTGACTTCACCCGCGCCGGCGGCAAGCAGGTCATGGCGGCCTTCCTGCAGTCCAACCCGGACATCAACGTGCTCTACGCGCACAACGACGACATGGGCATCGGCGCCATCCAGGCCATCGAGGCGGCCGGCAAGAAGCCCGGCAAGGACATCCTGATCGTCACGGTCGACGGCGTGAAGGACGGCTTCGTCGCCATGTCCGAGGGCAAGATCAACGCGATCGTCGAGTGCAACCCGCTGCTCGGCACCCAGCTGATGGAGGTCGTGCAGAAGGTCAAGGACGGCGAGACGGTCGAGCGCTGGATCAAGACCAAGGAGAGCGACTTCATGCAGGACCAGGCCAAGGCCGCACTCCCCACCCGCAAGTACTGACCGACCGCACCCACCGGCAGGGAGCCTCCGCCCGACCGACCCCTCCGTCCGGAGGGCGGTCCAGGGGGCTCCCCGCGGGCCTGAACGAAATCCATGAGGAGCGCTGCCATGGCAGAGCCGCTGCCCGTCCTGGAGATGACGGGCATAGTCAAAGAGTTTCCGGGGGTACGGGCTCTGTCGGGTGTCGACTTCCGGCTCTTCCCCGGCGAGATCCACGCCCTGATGGGCGAGAACGGGGCCGGGAAGTCCACTCTCATCAAAGTGCTGACCGGCGTCTACTCGCTGGACGACGGCACGATCACCCTCGACGGGACGTCCGTGCAGATCGACAGCCCGCTGCAGGCGCAGCAGGCCGGTATCAGCACGGTCTACCAGGAGGTGAACCTCTGCCCCAACCTGTCGGTGGCGGAGAACATCTTCATCGGACGTGAACCCACCCGCTTCGGCCGCATCCAGTGGTCGCGCATGCGCAAGGAAGCGGCGGAGCTGGTCGACCGGCTCGGCCTCGACATCGACGTCACCGCGCCCCTGTCCTCGTACCCGCTGGCCGTGCAGCAACTGGTCGCGATCGTACGGTCGGTGGGCACCGGCGACAGCGACGGCGCGGGCGCCGGCACCAAGGTGCTGGTCCTCGACGAACCGACGTCCAGCCTCGACCGCGACGAGGTCCTCGAACTGTTCCGCCTGATGCGGCAGTTGAGGGACGAAGGCGTGGCGATCCTGTTCGTCTCGCACTTCCTCGACCAGATCTACGAGATCTGCGACCGCATGACCGTCCTGCGCAACGGCACCCTCGTCGGCGAGCACATGGTCAGCGACCTCGACCAGGTCGGCCTTGTCCAGCTGATGATCGGCAAGGCCCTGGACCAGCTGGAGGAGCTCCACGACCACCAGCTGCGTGCCGACGTCGGCGAGCCGCTGGTCCAGGCCGACGGCCTCGGCAGGACCGGTGCCATCGCCCCCTTCGACCTGGAGATCAAGAAGGGCGAGGTCCTCGGACTGGCCGGACTGCTCGGCTCGGGCCGCACCGAACTCGCCCGGCTGCTCTTCGGCGCCGACCAGCCGGACAGCGGCAAGGTCACCATCGGCGGCAAGCCGGTCTCGATGAGCGCCCCGAACGACGCGATCGGCGCGGGTGTCGCGTTCTGCTCGGAGAACCGCAAGGCCGAGGGCCTGGTACCGGACCTGACGGTGCGGGAGAACATCATCCTCGCCCTGCAGGCCTCGCGCGGCTGGACCCGGCCCATCCCGGCCGCCCAGCGCGACGAACTGGTCGCCAAGTACATCAAGGCGCTGGACATCCGCCCCGCCAACCCGGAGGCCCGGGTCGGCCAGCTCAGCGGCGGCAACCAGCAGAAGGTGCTGCTCGCCCGCTGGCTCATCACCCAGCCGAAGCTGCTGATCCTGGACGAGCCGACGCGCGGCATCGACGTCGGCGCGAAGGCGGAGATCCAGAAACTCGTGGTCTCGCTCTCCGAGGAGGGCATGGCCGTGCTGTACATCGCGGCCGAGCTGGAGGAGGTGCTCCGGCTCAGTCACACCATCGGAGTGCTGCGTGACCGCAAGCTCGTGGCGCAGCTCGCCAACGGGCCCGAGATCACCCCCACCCGGATCCTGGAGACCATCGCGAGCGGAGAGCACCAGTGACCACCACTGCCCGATGGCGAGCGCTGACGCAGCATCACCTGTTCTGGCCGGTCGCCGTGCTGGTCATCCTGCTGCTCGTCAACGTTCCCTTCACCCCCGACTTCTTCTCGATCAAGATGACGGACGGCCACCTCTACGGCAGCCTCGTCTCGATCGTGCTGTTCGGCTCGCCGCTGATCCTGGTGGCCGTCGGCATGACCCTGGTCATCGCCACCGGCGGCATCGACCTCTCGGTCGGCGCGGTCGTCGCGATCACCGGCGCACTGACCTGTTCGTACATCAGTGACCAGGCCGACCAGGGCGCCCTCTCCGGGGTGCTCCTCGCGATGGCGCTGGGGCTGGTGGCCGCGGTCGTCTGCGGCCTCTGGAACGGCTTCCTGGTCGCCAGGATGGGCATCCAGCCGATCATCGCCACGCTGATCATCATGGTCGCCGGGCGCGGCGTCGCCCAGCTGATCACCGACGGCCAGATCATCACCGTCAACAGCGAGCCGTACAAGCTGATCGGCGGCGGCTACTGGCTGACGCTGCCCTTCTCCATCTTCGTGGTGGCCGCGGTCGTGGCCGTCACCGTGGCGCTGACCCGCCGCACGGCGCTCGGCCTGCTCGTCGAGTCGGTCGGCGGCAACGCCGAGGCGAGCCGCCTGGTGGGCATCAGGTCGATGCGCATCAAGATCATGGTCTATGTGTTCTGCGCGGTGTGTGCGGGCATCGCGGGCCTGATGATCAGCTCCAACACCTCGGCCGCGGACGGCAACAACGCCGGTCTGTGGATCGAGCTGGACGCGATCCTCGCCGTGGTGATCGGCGGTACGTCGCTGTTGGGCGGCCGGTTCTCCATCGGCGGCACGGTGGTCGGCGCGCTCGTCATCCAGACCCTGACCACCACGATCTACACCATCGGTGTGCCGACCCAGACCAACCTGGTCTTCAAGGCCGCCGTCGTCATCATCGTCTGCCTGATGCAGTCCCCGAAGTTCCGCGCCAAGGTGTTCGGCTCCAGGAACTTCGGCGCCAAGGGAGGGGGCAAGCAGGCCGCGGCCCCGGCGGAGCCCGCCGCCACGACCGAGGCCGCTCCCAAGATGGAGGTGTCGTGATGAGCACGACCACCCAGAAGCCCAAGGTGCCCGACACCCGTGCGATGCCCAGCAGGGCCGCGCGTGTCCTCGGCGACCGGCGGCTGCCCGTCCTGGTGACGGCCGGACTCTTCCTCGTGATGTACGTCATCGGTCTGAGCCGGTACCAGAACTACGGGTTCGGCGAGACACAGGTCTTCATGAACCTGTTCATCGACAACGGCTACCTGCTGGTCGCCGCCGTCGGTGCCACCTTCGTCATCCTGTCCGGCGGCATCGACCTCTCCGTCGGTTCCGTGATCGGCTTCACCACCATGTTCACGGCATGGCTGGTGGAGCGTCAGGGCCTGCCGATCCTGGTGGTGATACCCATGGCGCTGGCCGTGGGCGCCTTCGGCGGCTTCCTGATGGGCTACGTGATCCACAACTTCGAGATCCAGCCCTTCATCGTGACCCTCGCGGGCCTCTTCCTCTTCCGGGGCCTGTGCCTGGTCATCAGCAAGGAGTCCATCTCCATCAGCGACTCCTCGGTCAGCAGCATGGCCCAGACACAGGTGTCACTGGGCGGGGCCTTCCTGTCGATCGGGGCCATCGTCGCGCTGGTCGTACTGGCCGCCGCGTTCTACGTACTGCACTACACCCGCTTCGGACGCCGGGTGTACGCCATCGGCGGCAACGAGCAGTCGGCGATGCTGATGGGTCTCCAGCAGGGCGGCACGAAGATCGCCGTGTACACGATGAGCGGCTTCTGCTCGGCGCTCGCGGGGCTGCTCTTCACCCTGTACATCCAGTCCGGTGACCCGCTGCACGCCACGGGTATGGAGCTCGACGCGATCGCCGCGGTCGTCATCGGCGGCACGCTGCTCACGGGCGGCTCCGGCTATGTGCTGGGCACCCTGTTCGGCGTGCTCGTGCTCGGCCTGATCAAGAGCATCATCCAGTTCGAGGGCACGCTCAGCTCCTGGTGGACGAAGATCGCCACGGGTGTGCTGCTCTGCGCCTTCATCCTGATCCAGCGGGCGATGACGGCACGGAAGAAGACCTGACCTGGACGCTCTGGCGGCCTTGCTCGGTCAGGGCGCCGGCCGGGGCCGTGAGCCGGATCATCGGCATGGCATACC
>NZ_JBFAHW010000149.1:0-22969 GCF_040654355.1 Streptomyces sp. NPDC050704
AAAGTCTTGGTGTTTTTGGTTTTTTTTATTCTTTTGGTGCTGTCTAGCTTGCGGGTGGGACCGTTCCGGTCCCACCCCAGCCCCCCCTTTTTTTAGGGGCGCGGGGAACTGCGCGCCCAGCCCCCACAAACCCGCACCCAGCACACAGCCCCTCCGCGGAGCGGCCACGCACCAAAAGAAAGAGCACCACACCCCATGCCCCGCTTCAGCATCATCGTCACCGTCCAGGGCGTCGCGGGGCGGCTGCCCGCCATGCTCGACTCGGCCCTCACCCAGTCCTTCGCCGACTTCGAGCTGATCCCGGCATGTGAGGACCCGCACTCCCCGGCGGCGGCCGTCGTCGCGGAGTACGCGGAGCGCGACTCCCGAGTCGTCCCGGCCACCGGCTCCGCCCTCCGCGACGCGGGACTGCGAACGGCCACCGGCACGTACGTACTGTTGCTTGACGAACACCACTCCCTGGCGCCGCGGGCACTCGCGGCGATCGACGACCGTCTGCGGGAGACCGGCGAAGTGGACGTCCTGCGTCTCGGCCACGAGCACGTGCCGTGGTGGGGCGGCGCCCCGGCCACGGAACGCTTCGAGGACCGCGACCCCACCGACGTACGCCTGCCGGTCTGGGCCATCGCCTACCGCCGGACCTTCCTCGCCGATCACCAACTCGCCTTCCCCGACGGCCCCTTCACGGACCTCGGCTGGTCCGGGCTGGTGGCGCTGGCGACCGAGGAGACCGCCGTACTGCCCACGGTCTGCGTGCGACACCATGAGCGGCGGCAGGGCGGCAGGGCACCCGGCGAGCAGGCGGGACTCCTCGACCAGGTCGAGCTGGTACTGGACGCGGCAGCGGACCGGGACCTCCCCGAGGAGCGGCGGCGCGGGCTCTTCGACCAGCTCTTCGCCGTGGTCCTCGACACGGCGGCCACGCCCGGCCCCGGCAGGGCCTTCTTCCGCCGCGCGGCCCGCCTCCACAGGCGTCACCGCCCGGCGGGCCACCGCGTCCGGGGGCCGCGGTGGCGACTGCTCGCACTCGGTGCGTACACGGCCTTCCGTGCGCTCCAGAGCCTCAACCGGCTTGCCGTGCGGGCGCGTTCGTACACGAGGGGTGCCGCCCGCAGATGGCACCGCGGCCGCCCGCACAACCCGTACGCGAGGTACCTCCGCAAGCCCCTCGACGAGAACCTCGCCGTCTACGCCGCCTACTGGGGCCGCGGCTACACGTGCAACCCCGCCGCCATCCACCGCAAGGCGCTCGAACTCGCCCCGCACATCAGGTCGGTGTTCCTGGTGCGGGAGAAGGACCTGGCGCACATGCCGGACGGTGTGGAGAGCGCGGTGATCGGGAGCCGGCGGTACTGGGAGGTGATGGCGCGGGCCAAGTACACCTTCAACAACGTCAACTTCGAGACGGCCGTGCGCAAACGCCCCGGGACCGTGCATGTCCAGACGCACCATGGGACGCCGCTGAAGCGGATGGGCGTCGACCAGGTCGGGTACCGGGCCGTCGCGGCGGCCACCGGGAACTTCGGCCGGCTGCTGCGCCGCGTCGACCGCTGGGACTACTCCCTCTCCGCCAACGCGCACTCCACAGAGGCCTGGTCGGGCGCCTACCCCAGCGGCTTCGAGCACCTGGAGTACGGCTATCCGCGCAACGACCGCTACTACACGGCACGCCCCGACGAGGTCACCGCGATCCGCGAGCGGCTCGGCATCCCCGAGGGCCGGGTGGCCCTGCTGTACGCGCCGACGTACCGGGACTATCCGCGGGACGTGTCCGCCCAGTTCGACCTGGCCCGCTTCTGTGCCGCGCTGGGAGAGGAGTTCGTGGTGCTGCTGCGGGCGCACTACTTCCTCGACGGCAGCTCGGACCTGCAACAGGCGTTCACGGACGGCCGGTTGATCGACGTGACCTCGCTGCGGGACACCGAGGACGTCTGTCTGGCCTCGGACGCCCTGATCACGGACTACTCGTCCATCATGTTCGACTACGCCAACCTCGACCGGCCGATCGTCACCTACGCCGACGACTGGGACGTCTACCGGGACACCCGGGGCGTCTACTTCGACCTGCTGGCCGAGCCGCCGGGCCAGGTCGCCCGTACGCAGGACGAGTTGATCCGGCTGTTCACGACGGGCGCCTGGGCGGACGGGGCCTCGGCACGGCTGCGGTCCCGGTTCCGGGAGCGGTTCTGCCAGTTCGACGACGGCCGGGCCGCCGAACGGGTCGTACGGCGCGTCCTGCTCGGCCAGGGCGAGGACGAACTGCCGCCGCTGATCCCACTGCCCGCACGTGTCCCCGTACCCGCGCCGGACCGGACCGGCACCCGCACCCCGGCGCTCTGATGCCGCCCGGCACCCACCGCGAAGAGCCCCCGATCTCTCCGATCTCTCCGATCTCCCCGGTTTCCCCGACCTCCCCGCAAGTCCCCGGCCCCGGACCTGGAAGTGCCATGCCCCGCTTCAGCATCGTCGTGCCCGTCCACAACGTGCAGGGCTACCTGCGCGCATGTCTGGAGTCGGTCCTCGACCAGTCGTACGGCGACTTCGAGCTGATCGTGATCGACGACTGCTCACCGGACGGGAGTCCGGCGATCATCGACGAGTTCGCGGCCCGCGACGAGCGGGTCGTGCCGGTCCATCTGCCCGTCAACGGCGGCATCGGCCCGGCCCGCAACCACGGCGCGAAGCTGGCGAGGGGCGAGTACCTGCTCTTCCTCGACAGCGACGACACGTACACGCCGGGCGCGCTGCGGGCGATCGCCGAGCGCATCGACGCGACCTCACGGCCGGGTCAGCCGGGCCAGCCCGACCGGCCGGACATCGTGCTCTTCGACTACGCGCGCACGCACTGGCAGGGCTGGGTGAAACGCAACCGGGACGCGGCGGTGTTCGGCGCACCGGGCCCGGAGGTGTTCACGGTCGCCGAACGCCCCGACCTGCTCGACCTGTTCACGGTCGTGTGGAACAAGGCGTACCGCCTCGACTTCTTCCGCGAGGGCGGTTTCGCCTTCCCCACCGGGTTCTACGAGGACGCGGTGGTCGTCTACCAGACGCTGTGGACGGCGCGGACGATCACGCTGCTCGACCGGGTCTGCGTGTACTACCGGCAGCGCCGCCAGGGCAACGCGATGCGGACGCCGAGCCGGGCGCACTTCGAGGTGTTCGCGCAGTACGAGCGGCTGTTCCGGTTCGTCGACGAGCGGCCTGACCTGGAGCGGTGGCGCGGTTTCCTCTACGACCACATGGCGGACCACTACCTCTTCATCCTGCGCCAGGGGGACCGCGTACCGCCTTCGGCCCGCCCGGAGTTCTTCCGGCGGGCGGCCCGGGACCTGCGCGCGTACCGCCCGGCCGGGCACCGATCAGCCCCGACCGTCCCGCGCACGTCCTGCGCGCTGCTCACCCACGCCCCGTACGCCCTCTACCGTCTGCACCGGAGGGCCGCCGTCAAGCGCGCGGGTCTGCGCAGGCGGTACCGGCTGTGGCGCCGCCGCCTGCGCAGGGTGCTGCTGGCGCTGCACGGACGCCTGGTCCTGCGGCGGCCGCTGGACCCCGACCTGGCGCTCTACTCGGCCTTTTCGCACCGGGGCGTCCTCGGCGACCCGGCCGCGGTCTACCGCGCGGCGCGGGAGATCGCACCGCACATCAGGGGCGTGTGGGTAGTCGGGAAGGAGCACGTGGCCGCGCTGCCGCCCGGGACCGAGCACGTCCTGCCGGGCAGCCGGGCCTACCGGAAGGTGACCGCGCGGGCCAAGTACCTGGTCAACAACATGAACTGGGCGAACGACCTGGTCAAGCGCGAGGGCGCCGTCCACCTCCAGACCCACCAGGGCACCCCGCTGAAATCGATGGGCGCGGATCTGCTGAAGTACCCCGGCGCCCGGCACGGCTTCAGCGTTCCGAAGATGCTGCGGAGGGCCGACCGCTGGGACTACAGCCTGGTCGCCAACGCGCACTCGGAGCTGGTCTGGGACCGCGCGTACCCCTGCGACTTCGTGTCCCTGCGCACCGGCAGCCCGCGCAACGACTGCCTGGTCCACCCGGAACCGGGCCGCCGGGAGGCCGTACGGCAGCGGCTGGGAGTCTCCGAGGACCGCACCCTGATCCTGTACGCGCCGACCAGGCGCGACCACCGCCAGGGCGGTTACGCCCCCACCGGCGACCTGGCACGCCTCGCGGCCGGCCTGCCCGCCGACCACACCCTGGCTGTCCGCCTCCACCCGTCACTCGCCCGGCACCACGAACGCGGCCTGGAACTCGGCGACCTGGTCAGACGCGGGCTCCTCCTCGACGTCACCGACGAACCGAGTGTCGAGGACCTGATGCTCGCCTCCGACGCGCTGGTCACCGACTACTCGGCCCTGATGTTCGACTACGCCCACCTCGACCGCCCGATCGTCCTGCACACCTACGACCGGGACACCTACCAGGCCGGCCGCGGCACGTACTTCGACGTGACCCGACAGTCGCCGGGCCATGTGACCTCCACGGAGGACGAGTTGGCGCAGCTATTCGCCTCGGGCGCGTGGCGGGACGAGGAGTCGGCGAGGCTACGGGCCGTCTTCCGTTCCCGCTTCTGCGAGTACGACGACGGGCATGCGGCGCAGCGGGTCGTACGGCTGCTGATGCTGGGCGAGGACATCGACGGAACGGGCCCGCCCGCGGTCCCCGCACCCGGCGCCCCGCGCGACCTCGTGACCCGCTGACAGCTGACAGCTGACAGCTGACAAAGAGGCCGACCAGTACCGGGGTACTGGTCGGCCTCTTCCTCGGACACACCCGGGCCGGGCTCCGGGTTACTCGACGACGATCTCGACCGGGATGTTCCCCCGGGTCGCGTTGGAGTACGGGCACACCTGGTGGGCCTGGTCGACCAGCTTGCGACCGGTCGCGGCGTCGACGGACGCCGGCAGCTCCACCCGCAGCGTGACCGCGAGGGCGAAGCCCTCACCCTGCTTGCCTATGCCGACCTCCGCCGTCACCGCCGCGTCGCTGACGTCGACCTTCGCCGCGCGGCCGACCAGAGCGAGCGCACTGGCGAAACAGGCGGAGTATCCGGCGGCGAACAGCTGCTCCGGGTTCGTGCCCTGACCGTTGCCGCCCATCTCCGTCGGAATGCCCAGCTGCAGGTCGAGCCGTCCGTCGGAGCTGTAGGCCCGGCCGTCGCGGCCGTGGGTGGCGGTGGCGACAGCGGTGTAGAGCGCTTCCATGGAAACCATCCCTATCAAGATCGGTCAGGGTCGAAGTCGTTTCGGCGGGCCTTGTTCCGGCCCCCTCACGGGCTCCAGTAGAGCACACAATTCAATTGTGCACAACTAAATGACGCACAGGAGGTACTCTGGAACCATGACCACGACGCCCGCCCCGAACCGAGCCGTACGGGACTCTGTACGGAATCCCGTACGCGACGAGGACTTCCTCCGCCTCGACCAGCAGATCTGCTTCTCCCTGAACGCGGCCTCGCGCGCCTTCGGCGGCGTGTACCGGATCGCCCTCAAGGACCTGGGCCTCACGTACCCCCAGTACCTGGTCATGCTCGTGCTGTGGGAGCACGGCGAGTTGCCCGTGAAGAAGGTGGGCGAGCATCTGCGGCTCGACTCCGGGACGCTGTCGCCGCTGCTGAAGCGGCTGGAGGCGGCCGGCCTCGTACGGCGTGAGCGCAGCGCGAGGGACGAGCGGTCCGTGGTGGTCCGGCCCACGGACGAGGGTGTCGCCCTGCGCGAGCGGGCGCTTCTCGTGCCGCGCCGGATCGCCGCCGCGACGGGGTTCGACCTGGACGAGATCCGCGATCTGCGGGCCCGGCTCGACAAGCTCACGGGCGCGCTGGACGCGGCGGCGCTTGACGAGCGCGAGCAGCCGGACCGCGCGTGATCACCCCGTCCCCGCCGGAGGTCTGCGTACGTACAGCCGCAGGACCGAACCCTTCCGTACGAACTCCGCGCGCGGCACGAACTCCTCGCCCACCACGGTGAGTTTGACCCGCTCGGTCGCGTTCCGCGGATACCAGGCCGAGGTCAGCGCGTACGGCGCGGCGACCACCCAGACGCGGTCAAGGCCGTCGAGTCTGCGGCGCAGTTCACCGGGGCCGGTCTCCCGCCCGTAGAGCGTCCCGGAGACGGGGGCGGGCTCCTGGAGCGCGATGTCCCGCGTGCCCTCGAACCCCTTCGGGTACGTCAGTGCCGAGCGCCGGCCGAGCGCCGGGAGGAAGAGCACGGGGTCGCCGGGGCGCAGGCGCTCGGACGCCGCGGCGGCGACGGCGGCGAGGTTGTCGGGGCGGCGGGCGGGGTCCCGGTCCGCCCGGAGGACGGGGAGCTGCGAGGCGAAGGCGAGGGTGATGGCCAGGACGCCGAGGAGGGTGGGGGCGTGGCGGACATGGACACGGACATGGGCTTGAGCCTGGGCATAGGCATGGAGACCTTCCGCGGCCGGGAGTCGGAGGCCTTCCGCCGGGAAGCGCAGGCGGCTCGCGGCCTCCAGCAGCCGTTCCGCCCCCGCCGCCGCCAGGAGCGGGGCTCCCGCGAGGGCGTACAGCACATAGCGGTCGTCGTACAGCGGCCAGTGCCGTGAGACCGCGAGGAGGGTCGCGGGCGGGAGGAGCAGGAGGGGGAGCGCGACCGCGGGGAGGGAGAATTCGCCCCGGCGGGCGAGCGGGGCGCGCAGGGCGAGGGCGATCAGGAGGAGGTACGGGCCGAGGACCAGCCGGGTCGGGCCCGCGAAGGAGCGCAGGAGGCGTTCGACGGCGCCGCCGCCCGGGGGCCGGAGCCAGGCCACCTGGCCCGCCTGACCGCTGGAGACCAGGACCAGCGGGAGCAGCACGAGGAGCACGGCGGCCGCGGTCAGGGCCCAGCCGCGCCACACCCGGCGGGGCATCCGCGCGAGGGCCAGCGCGGCGGCGTGCGCGAGCAGGAGCAGGACCGCCAGTTCGTGGAGCAGGACGGTGACGGCGAGGCCCCCTCCGTACGCACACCAGGGGAGGGTGCCGCCGGAATCCGCCGCCCGTACCAGCAGCAGCGTCGCCGCCGCGGCCCCGGCGGCGACCAGTGCGTACGAGCGCCCCTCCTGCGCGAAGTGCCCTGCCATCGGGGTCACGGCGTACAGCAGTCCCGCCCACAGCCCCACCCGCGGGCGGGCGAGCCGCGCCCCCAGGGCCGCGACGAGGCCCGCCGTCGCGGCCGCCGCACAGAGGGAGGGGAGGCGGAGGGCGACCTCTCCGGGGTGGACGGCGAGGACGGGGTGCATGAGGAGGTAGTAGAGGCCGTGCACCGCGTCTACGGAGTGCAGCAGATGCCAGATCTGCGGGAGTGAGCGCCGCGCCACCTCGAAGGTGACCGCCTCGTCGCGCCACATCCCGCCGCGGTCGATCCCCCACAGTCCGATCCCGAACATGACGACTACGGGCACGAGCACGGGCACGAGCACGGGCACGCGTACGGCGGCGGCAAGCTGTGGGCGTCTGACGACCATGCGCCCGATATTGTGCTATTAGCAATCGTTCATGGATGATTGACGTCATGTCACCCGGTTTAGAGAGCCATGCGGCTTACGATCCCCCGCGTGAAGCCCTGGATGAAGCCCCACACCAAGTCCTGGATGAAGCCCCGCCTCCTCCCCCTCGCCGTCGCCTGGCTGACCACCCGTGCCCTGATGCTCTCCCTGCTCGCCTGGGACGACCGCGTCCCGCTGGACATCGGCGGGGTCGGGCGCGAGGTGCATGTGCTGTACGCCCGTTGGTACGGCGTGCTGGTCCACGGCACGTTCCCGTCGGACGACCGGCTGTGGCAGTACCCGCCGGGCGCGGGCCCGGTCCTGCTGTCCCCCGGGCTGCTGCCGGGGCTGACGTACTTCCAGGCGTTCGTGGCCCTCACCCTCGCCACCGACGCCCTGGTCACCGTCGTCCTCACGCGCGCGGGCACCCGGACGGGCCGCAGCCTGCGCGGGGCCGCCCTCTGGACAGCGGCCCTGCCGCTCCTCCTGCACATCCCGCTCGCACGCTACGACGTGCAGGTCACTGCCCTTGCCGTCATCTCCTTGTTGACGTTTTCGCGCTCCCCGCGCGCGTGCGGCGCGTTCGCGGCCCTGGGTGCCCTCGTGAAGGTGTGGCCCGCGCTGGTGCTGATCGGCACCCCCAGGGGACGTACCACCCGGCAGGCATGGACCTCGGCGGCCGTCACCGCGGGCGCACTCCTCCTCGCGCTCGCCGCGCTCTTCCGCGACCCCTTCGGCTTCCTGCGCCAGCAGAGCGGCCGGGGCGTGCAGATCGAGTCGCTCGGCGGCACGTTCCTGTCCTTCGCGCACCACGCCGGCTGGCCGGGCCGGGTGCGCTACCGGTACGGGGCCATGGAGTTCACCGGCCCGTACGTCACCACGATCGCCGCGGCCTCGCTCGCGCTCACCGTCGCCGCCTTCGGCGCCCTGCTGCTGTGGCGGCTGCGGGCCCGGCACTGGACGCCGGCGACCCCGTACGACGCCGCGCTCAGTGCCGTACTCCTCTTCACCGTGACGAGCCGGGTGATCAGCCCCCAGTACCTGGTGTGGCTGCTCGGCCTGGCCGCCGTGTGCCTGACCTCGCGGCACACCACGCAGCGCCCGGTGGCGGTGCTGATCGCGGTGGCGGCGGCGGCCAGCGCCCTCGCGTACCCGGTCCTGTACGAGGACGTCATGGACTGCACCTGGACGGGCTCCCTGCTGATGCTCGTCCGCAACGGCCTGCTGGTGGCGGCCGCGGCGCTCTCCTTCCGCCGGCTGTGGACCGCCGGAATCCGGCCCGCACGGAGGGAACCCTCACCCGATTCCCGTCATCTTCCCCACGAGACAGTAAGTACCTCTTAACGGAAAATTACCTAAACCGCCTACTATTTCATCTCGTGGAAGTCATGCGTGCCATGCAAGCCATGCAGTCCCATCAGTCACAGGTGAGCGTCGTCGTCATCGGGTACGACGACGCCGGCCATGTGACGGACGCCGTGCGCTCGGCCCTCGCGCAGGGTCCCGCCGTCCGCGAGGTGATCGCCGTCGACGACTGCTCGACCGACGGCAGCGCGGACCTCCTGGACCGCCTCGCGCTCGACGAGCCGCGCCTGAAGGTCGTCCGCCGCAAGGTCAACAGCGGCGGCTGCGGCAGTCCCCGCAACGACGGGATCGACGCTGCCACGGCCCCGTACGTGATGTTCCTGGACAGCGACGACGTACTGCCGTCCGGGGCGGTGGACGCGCTGCTGGACGCGGCCGTCGGGCGCGACACGGAGGTCGCGGCCGGCCTGTGCGTACGCCGCGAGCTGCCGTCCGGCCGCGACGTCCCCTGGCAGCCCGAGCTGTACGCGAAGTCCGCCCGCGTCTCCCACCCGTCGCACCGCACCGGCCTGGTCCACGACACGCTGTGCGTCAACAAGCTCTACCGCGTCGACTTCCTGCGCGAGCACCACATCCGCTTCCCCGAAGGGCGCTTCCCCTACGAGGACTTCGTGTTCACCGCGCGCGTGTTCGCCGCCGGACCGCGCGTCGCGCTGATACCGGACCAGGTGTACGTCTGGCATGTGCGCCGGAGCGCCGAGCGGCTGTCGATCTCGCTCGACCGGGCGGACGTCGACAACTGGCGGTCCCGGCTCGCCGCCCACGAACTGGCGTACGACATCCTCCTCACCGCCGGTGAGAAGCGGCTGGCGCGGGCGGCGCGCGCGAGGTTCCTCGACCACACGCTGCGGATGTACGCGCGGGAGCTCGATCTGCGCGGTGCCGAGTACCGCCGCGACTGGTGGGCCCTCACGCGCGCGTGCCTCGCGGCGTTCGACGCGGCCGACTTCGCGCTCGCCCCGGCGCCCGGGCGGGTCATCGCGCAGGTCGTACTGGCCTCCGAGGAACCGCGCGACCTGCCCCGCCTCAAGGAGGTCGCGGCGCGCCCGGCCCGGCTGCTCCCGCCGTACGCGCGGGCCGCGGACGGTACGCCGGTCTGGTCCGCCGACCTGCCCCAAGTGACCCTGGAACACCTCCTGTTCCGGCCCGTCCACCTCCTCCCGGTGGCCGTCGACGCGGAACTGCGGCCACGCGCGCGGGCCACCCGGCTGCGGTTGCGTCTGCACGAGCTGTACGGGCGGATGGCGGAGGCGGCACCGGCGTCGGTGGACGTCGAGTTCGTGAACCGGCAGGACGGCGTCGTCGGACTCACGGTGACGGCGGCTTTCCTGCCCGAGGACTCCGCCGCCTCGACCAACGCCGCCGACTCCACCGGCTTTGAGGATTCTGGTGAATCTGGTGAATCTCAGGGTGCTGAGGACTCCTGGACGGCCGAGGCGCCGGTCGACCTCTCGGCGCTCGGGTCCGGCACCTGGGACCTCCGCCTGCACGTCCGCTTCCACGACGGCACGAGCCGCGAGACCACCGCGCACGCCGTCTCAGGGCCCGGCCTGCTGCGCCGGTCCGCCGTGCCGAGCGGCCGGCACGGGGTACTGCTCGTCCAGCCGTACGCCACCCACGCGGGCTCGCTCGCGCTGCGGCTCGCGCCAGGCTGGCGGGGCTTCACGTCTGTGGTCGGCCGCCGTATCAGCCGCCTGCTTCACTGAACCGATAAGCGACCATTGAATTGGTCCACGCATGAACTGGACCGCGGATGAACTGGGCCGCGCGTGAACTGGTCCACACACCCGCATCCATCACCGACCACACACCGACCACACGAGGGGACGGCCGTACATGACCTGGCTGATCACCGGCGGCGCCGGCTACATCGGGGCGCACGTCGTCCGCGCGATGACCCGGGCGGGCGAGCGGGCGGTGGTGTACGACGACCTGTCCACCGGGATCTCCGAGCGCGTCCCCGACGGGGTGCCCCTGGTCGTGGGCTCGACCCTGGACGGGGAGCGGGTGGCCCGCACGCTCACGGACTACGCCGTCACCGGTGTCGTCCACCTGGCGGCGAAGAAGCAGGTCGGCGAGTCGGTGGAACTGCCGCTGCACTACTACCGCGAGAACGTCGAGGGCCTGCGGGTGCTGCTGGCCGCCGTGGCGGAGGCGGGCGTGCCGTCCTTCGTCTTCTCCTCCTCCGCGGCGGTGTACGGCATGCCGGACGTGGACCTGGTGACCGAGGAGACCCCGTGCGCGCCCATGAGCCCGTACGGCGAGACGAAGCTGGCCGGTGAGTGGCTGGTCCGCGCCACGGGCCGCGCACACGGCCTCTCGACCGCCTCCCTGCGCTACTTCAACGTGGCGGGCGCGGCCACGCCGGAACTGGCCGACGTGGGCGTCTTCAACGTCGTCCCGATGGTCTTCGAGAAGCTGACGGAGGGCGCGCCCCCGCGCATCTTCGGCGACGACTATCCGACCCCGGACGGCACGTGCGTCCGCGACTACATCCACGTGGTGGATCTGGCGGAGGCCCACGTGGCCGCCGCCCGCCGTCTGGCCGCCGCCCCCGGCACGGACCTGACCCTCAACATCGGTCGCGGGGAGGGGGTTTCGGTCCGCGAGATGATCGACCTCATCAACGAGACCACCGGTTACGACCTCCCCCCGACGGTCACTCCACGCCGCCCCGGCGACCCGGCCCGCGTCGTCGCCTCCGCCGACCGAATCACCGCGGAACTGGCCTGGAAGGCCAAGCACGACGTACGCGACATGGTCACGTCGGCGTGGGAGGGGTGGGTGCGGCTGCATCCGGGGGCGGGACGGGCCTAGATCGGCACGCGTGGTCAGGGCTGGGCGCCGGTCAGTCTCCCCGCCTCGACCGGGTCCATCATGTTCGACCATGCCTGTTCGGCAGGGAGAAGATCGCGGTCGGGCAGGCGAACTTCTGGAAACCAAGCATCGGATGCGCAGCCGGGAACGATGTCGAGCACGATGCGGACGAGATCTCCGGGTACGGAACCGGTGATGCGCACGGCAACGTAGGTCTCGTGACTCTCGTGGCCACGGACCTGCACGCCCAGGGTGAATGTGTCGTAGGCGATGGTGTGTTCGGCGCCGTCCTTCAGCGAAGAGCGGACGAGTTCCGGGATGACACCCTCAAGGCGACGCAGGAAGCGCGCGCCCTCCTCCAGCCGGTAGCGCAGGTGGTCGTCGCGGTCCGGCAGCAGGTCTCCGACGTACGTCTGCGAGGTGAGCGACCTGGTGTGCTGCGCGTTGTACGCGCTACGGGCCGCCTTGGCGTCGGTGGCCAGGGCCGCATAGAAGTCGTCGGACGAGCCGTCCTCGCGGATACCGGCGGCTACCAGCCACGGGCATGGCTCGGACACCCATACAGCGCCGCGCCACCGCGCCGCCTTCACCTTGAACAGAACCTGGTCGTCGATGGCGCGAATACGCTCGTGCTGCCGTCCGTCACTGCCGTCGAATTGCTCCTGTGCCTTGGCCAGAGCAGGATGCTCGACCTCGTCGAGTGGCACCGTGATCGGCGGAACCGGTAAGCACAAGTCCTGGCTCAGGCAGCGCAGAGTCGGGCGGGCTCGATCCACCAGGGTTACCTTTCCTCGCCGACGCCGCCGAGTCGGTCGATGTCCTCGGCGGGGATCCCCGTCAGGAGCGCGATGCGCGCCTTCGTGGTGCCGTCCAGGACTCGCATCGACTCGGCCATGCCCTGCCGGATTTCCTCGCGTCGGTGCTCTATGAACATCCGCACCGCGTCTGCGACCAACTCCTTCTTCGTCACCCCGAGGAAATGTGCTCCCTGGGTGATCAGTTGGTCCGTATCGATATCCACCTTCAGCGGGGCTGCCGTCCGTGGTTTTGATCCCGAATCCTGTGCCGTCATCGCAAACACCTCCGGTACCCAAGGGTACTACTACCTCAGGGAAGCGCCCAGCCAGTCATCAGCCGATACCGGCCGGCCGGACCACACCGAGCTCGAACCAGACGCCCTTCCCTCCGGGGGAATGGCCGAGGGGTGCTGCGGCGGTGAGCTCGGTGCCCCATCTTCCGTTGGTGAGGGTGTCCACGAGCCACAGGCCGCGGCCGCTCTCGCCGTCGTAGCCCTCGCCCATGGCGGGCGGCCGCAGGTCCTCGTCGTAGACGGTGACCCGGACGGCGGCGAGGCATCCACCGACGGCCAGCCGCAGGACGGCGTCGGCGCCCTTGGCGTGTACGCAGGCGTTGGTAACGAGTTCGGAGGTGCACAGGGCCGCGTCGTCGGCCAGGTCGCCGAGTCGCTGCGAGCGCAGGACGGAGGCGACGAAGTCGCGGGCGACGCGGGGGGAGGTGTCGAGGGAGGGGCAGCAGAGGGTGTATTCGGGCATGGGGGATCAACTCCGTTGCAGGGATGGGTGGGTGGCCGTCGGTGGCATTGCCCGTGGGGTCGACTTCGCACGGGTGCGCTTCCAACTGGCGTTGGGCATAAGTGAGTTAGGGCAACACAAGACTGCCGCGACTCACCGTGATGGCTGCGCTACTGAAGGTAGGGCGTAACCTAGTGACGGCACAAGCTAACGCCCGAAACTCGCCACCTTCTGGTGACCCTCACCGAGCCTGAGCGGCATACTCGTTCAGCCGGACACCCAGGGAGAGAGAGCACCAATGCCGCCAAGGAGCACCCCTACCGCCCGGCAGGAGCGCCTGGGGAGCGAACTGCGCAAGATGCGTGAGCGCGCGGGAGTGACAGCCCGCGCTGCCGCCGCGCTGCTGGGCTCGAACCCCATGCAGCAGAGCGCCGTGGAGACCGGCCGCAGCGGCATCAGCGAAGAGCGCATCCGCCGCCTGGCAGCGCACTGCGCCTGTGACGACGCCGCGTACATCGACGCCTTGGTCGCCATGGCCACCGAACGCGGGAAAGGGTGGTGGGAGGAGTTCCGGGGCGTCATTCACCCCGGCGGACTCGACCTGGCAGAGCTCGAACACCGTGCCGTGGGCATCCGCACCTTCCAAATGGCGCACATCCCAGGGCTGTTCCAGACCCAGGACCATATGCGAGCCGTCTTTCGCTTCGCGTCGCCGGACTGGCCGCTCAAGGACCAGGACGCCCACGTCGAGTTCCGCTCACGCCGACAGCAGATCATCACCGATCAGCGTGCGACGCCGTACGAGGCCGTGATCCACGAGGCAGCGCTCCGTATCCGCGTCGGCGGCCGGAAGACAGCACGCAACCAGCTTGAGCGCATCCTTGAGCTCTCCGCACTGGATCACGTGACTGTGCGCGTGGTCCCCTTCGACAGTGAGGACTTCGCCGGAGCCGGCCACTCGATGCTCTACGTGCGCGGCCCCGCGCCCCAACTCGACACAGTGCAAATTGACACCGCCCACGGGGGCAGGCTCCTAGACGCCGAGTCCCTGCTCCAGCAGTACCGGAGGCGCTTCGACCAGGTCGCCACCCCGGCCCTGTCCCCGAGGCAGTCTCAGGATCTCATCGTCCACATCACCACGGAACTCTGAAAGGCACCATCGTGTCCGCCCCTCTCCAGTGGCAGAAGTCAACGTTCTCAGGCGGCGGTTCAAGCGAGGACTGCGTCGAACTCGCCACCACCGACGCCGCGGTACACCTCCGCGAGAGCGACCACCCCGCCACGCTCCTCACCACCGCCCACATACCCCTGCGCGCCCTCTTCTCGACCCTCAAGTCCGACCGCCTCACCCCCCGATGACGTCACACGCCATCGGGGCCGTGCTCGGCTCCGCCGTCGGAGACGCCTTGGGCGCGCCCTTCGAGTTCGGGCCCGAAGGGGCGTTCTCGGCGCGCTTTCCGAAAGCCGGTGTCGGCGGTGAGATGTGCGGGGGCGGCGGCTGGGACCCCGGTGAGGCCACGGACGACACGCAGATGGCCGTGCTGGTCGGGGAGTCGCTGCTGGAGTGCGGCGGGCTCGAACTGGCTGACATGTTCCGGCGGTTCCAGCGGTGGGCGGCCGGCGACCCCAAGGACATCGGCCTCCAGACCGAGGACGTCCTGACCAGCGGAGAGCCCTGGGACTTCGCCGCCGCGCTCCATTTCCAGGTCAACCTACGGGCCGCGGGAAACGGGGCGTTGATGCGTGCGGCCACCTCCGCCGTGTACTTCGCGGGGGACGGTACGGAGGCCACGATGGACGCCGGACGGCGTATCGCCGCGCTCACGCATGGCGACCGGGCCGCGTGGGAAGGGACAGCGCTCTTCCATGAGCTCGTCCGGGTGACTCTTGCCGGAGGCGATCCGTTGGCCACGCTGCCGGATGCCCTGGATCTCGTACATTCGGATCATCGGGAGCGTTACGCGGTCGTGCTCGCGCCTGACTGGCATCCGGATCAGGCGACTGAGTTCAACGGGGCGGTGTGGCCTTGCCTCGGGTCCGCGGTGTGGGCGCTGCGGGCCACCGACTCCTACGAAGGTGCCGTGCGGGCCGCGGTCGATCTGGGCGGGGACACGGACACCGTCGCGGCGGTCACCGGTGGGCTCGCGGGGGCCGTGTACGGGGTGGGCGCCATTCCGGAGCGGTGGGTCGAGCCGCTCCACGTACCGCTGCCCGGGTTCGACGGGCGGGTGCTGCGGGCGGCAGAGCTGGTCGACCTGGCGGAACGGCTGGCGCGGTAATTCAGGGGCTCAGGGACCGGCTCAACGCACACAAACGCGCTCGCCGCGGGCGGGACGCCGTCCTGCTTCGCGACGAGCGCGTTCTGACGGGCTCTGTCAGAGCTTGTCCATACGCGTGTACGGGCTGACGATACGGGCCTGGCGGGAGCCGAAGTCGACGAGCATCGCGATGCCCTCCTCGACGCCGACAATCCTGCCCAGGCCGAACTGGTCGTGAGTAACACGGTCACCCAGGGCGAAGTGCTTGGCGACCGGGACAACCGGAGCTTTGAAGGGACTGGTGGACAGGTGGCGCCGCGGCGCTGATGGCTTCGTCATCGTGTTACCAGTATGCGCCCCCGGAGGGCCCGAGAGTGAGGCGTGGATGACAACGATCCGGCGGCTACGGGGGCTGACCGGGGGCTGACTGGCCACGCGGCACCGGATTGACGGACCGGTCACACGGCCCATCGGACCGCCTGACCGGGCAGGAAACGCCCCGGCCGATCACCCCCACTGCAACACCCGCAACGCCCTCAACACTCGCAACACCTGCAACGCCCAGAACACCTAAAGCGCCTTCAACGCCATCGTCGTAGCCCGCGCCAGGCTCTCCAGGTACCCCTTCGGTAGCTTCGGGCTGCGGATCACGACCGCGCGCCAGTACAGCGGGCCGGAGATCATGTCGAGGGCCAGTTCCTCGTCGATGCCCATACGGACCTCTCCGCGTCGCTCCGCCGCGGCGACGATGCCGCTGGCGACGCCCTCCTGCCCCTCCCGCAGGGCCTTCTGCATGGCCTCGGCGATGTCCGGGTTGCGGGCCGCCTCGGCCTGGAGGTCGGGGATGATCTGTGAGGCGACAGGGTGACGCAGCGCGCGGGACGTGACCTCGTACAGCAGCCGCAGGTCGCCCTCCAGGGAGCCCGTGTCGGGCGCGGGCAGTCCCTGCACGGCGATCGCGGAGACCAGGTCGAGCACCAGGTGCAGCTTGGACCGCCACCGCCGGTAGACCGCGGTCTTGCCGACGCCGGCCCGGCGGGCGATGCCCTCGATGGACATCCGCGCGTACCCGACGGCCGCGAGTTCCTCGAAGACGGCCGCCCGGATGGCCTCCGTCACATCCTCCCGGAGCACCGCCGCCCCGGCGGGAGCCCTGCGGCGCGGCTGCCGCGGCGGTTGCTGCGGCTCCTGCGGACCGGCTCCGTCGGCGTTCGTCGTCATGCGGAACAGCATAGGGGCGTAGCGCTGTGGCGTTACGACGAAACGGTTGCGTTCCGACGTCGAATCGGCCTACGCTCACGTTACGACGATACGGTCCCGTCCCGACGTAAAGGCGAGCCCATCCCCAGGTAAAGACAGGGTTCGCGCACCCCTCCTTCTTCCTCCGCCCTCCCCTCCTCCCTTCCTCCTCCCCCCAAGCGAAAGCAGCGGATGTGAGCCAGGTTCTCGACACACCGCCCCCGGCACCGGCCCTGCCCGCCGACCCCGCGGAGCTCGCCGCCCGGTACGGCCTCACGGTCAGCGGCGCCCGCCCCTCCCTGCCCGCGTACGTGCGTCAGCTGTGGGCGCGACGGCACTTCATCACGGCGTTCGCCACGGCCAAGCTCACCGCCCAGTACAGCCAGGCGAAGCTCGGCCAGGTCTGGCAGGTGGCCACGCCCCTGCTGAACGCGGCGGTCTACTACTTCATCTTCGGCGAGCTGATGGGCACGAGCCGCGGCGTGCCGGACTACATCCCGTTCCTGGTCACCGGCGTCTTCGTATGGACGTTCACGCAGAGCTCGATCATGGCGGGCACCCGGGCCATCTCCGGCAGCCTCGGCATCGTCCGCGCCCTGCACTTCCCACGGGCCGCGCTGCCGGTGTCGTACGCGCTGCAACAGCTCCAGCAGCTGCTGTTCTCGATGGCCGCGCTGGCCGTGATCCTGCTCTGCGTCGGCGTGCCCGTCAGCGCGTCCTGGCTACTGGCCGTACCCACGCTGGCACTTCAGTTCATGTTCAACGCGGGCGTGGCGATGATCATGGCCCGGATGGGCGCGAAGACTCCGGACATCGCGCAGTTGATGCCGTTCGTGCTGCGCACCTGGATGTACGTCTCGGGCGTCATGTGGAGCATCGACCGCATCCTCAGCAGCCATCACCTCCCGCACGCCGTGCTGCTCGCCCTGCAGTGCAACCCGGCCGCGGTCTACATCGACCTCATGCGGTTCGCGCTGATCGACAGCTTCCACGCGAGCCAGCTGCCCCACCACGTGTGGGCGCTCGCCGTCGGCTGGGCGCTGCTCGCCGGCGTCGGCGGCTTCATCTACTTCTGGAAGGCTGAGGAGACGTACGGCCGTGGCTGACCTCAAGAAGGATCCCGAGAAGGACCTCGCCCCCACCGGCAGGGAACTCGTACCCACCGTCATCGCCGACCGCGTCGACATCGTCTACCGCGTCAACGGCACCGGCGCCGGCCGGGGCAGCGCCACCGCCGCGCTCAACCGCATCCTGCGGGGCAAGAAGGCCGAACAGGCGGCCGGCGTACGCAAGGTGCACGCCGTGAAGGGCGTCTCCTTCACCGCGTACCGGGGCGAGGCGATCGGGCTGATCGGCACGAACGGTTCGGGCAAGTCCACGTTGCTCAAGGCTGTCGCGGGGCTGCTGCCCGTAGAGCGCGGGCGGATCTTCACTGACGGGCAGCCGTCGCTGCTCGGGGTGAACGCGGCGCTGATGAACGACCTGACCGGTGAGCGCAATGTGTATCTCGGTGGGCTCGCCATGGGGATGTCCCGCGAGCAGGTGCGCGACCGTTTTCAGGAGATCGTCGACTTCTCCGGGATCAACGAGAAGGGTGACTTCATCACTCTGCCCATGCGCACGTATTCCTCAGGCATGGCTGCGCGGCTCCGGTTTTCCATCGCCGCGGCCAAGGACCATGACGTGTTGATGATCGACGAGGCCCTCGCCACCGGGGATCGCTCCTTTCAGAAGCGGTCTGAGGAGCGGATTCGGGAGTTGCGGAAGCATGCCGGGACGGTGTTCCTGGTCAGCCACAACAACAAGTCGATTCGGGATACGTGTGACAGGGTGCTGTGGCTTGAACGGGGGGAGCTCCGCCTGGATGGGGCTACGGAGGATGTGTTGAAGGAGTATGAGGAGTTCACCGGGGGTGGGGGGAAGGGTTAGACAGGTGGTGAGACGTCTGCGGGGCAGTGGGGGCTGGTCGCGCAGTTCCCCGCGCCCCTAAAAGGGGCGCGGCCCCAGCCCTGCCGGAATCGGGAACCCGAGTATCAGCGCTCCAAGAACGTGAACAGGTCCTCCCACCTCCTTACGATCTCGTCCGGTGTGTAGCGCTGGATGTTGATACGCGCCGCCTTGCCCATCCTGTCTCGCAAGTCCTTGTCGGACATCAACGTGTCCAGGCGGCGGGCCAGTTCGCCGGTGTTGCCGAGGGTGGCGAGGAGGCCGTCCTCGCCGTCTCGGACGATTTCGTGGACGCCCGGCGCGCAGTCGAAGGCGGCGCAGGGGACGGCCGTCGCCATGGCCTCCATGAGGGCGAGCGGGAAACCCTCGCCCCGGGAGGACTGGACGAAGACGGAGCTGTCGCGCAGGGCGCCCGGGACGTCGCTCGTGCGGCCCATCCACTCGACGGAGTTGTCGAGTCCGAGGGCGGTGCACTGCTTCTTGAGCATCTCCTCGTCCTCGCCCGAACCGTAGATCCGCAGCGTCCAGTCGGGGTGCAGTGGCGCGACCTCCGCCCAGGTGTCGAGGAGCATGTCGATGCCCTTCTGGTCGTGCAGCCGGCCGATGCTGGCGACCACCTTCTCGGTGCGCGGCGACGGCACCTCGGGCATGAAGGGCAGCGGATTCGGCATGAACGAGGCGTTGTTGAGGCCCTGACCGATCCACAGGTCGGCGTCCTCGCGGGTCAGCACGAGCATGCGGTCGACGTCCTGGTAGTGCTTGCGCACCCGCTGGAAACGGGAGGACGCCTTGGAGTACTCGTACGACTCGTGGCTCATGCCGATGACGGTCAGGCCGTTCGTGTCGGCCTGCGCGACCCACTCCATGGCCCACACCTGCGTGACGATGACGACACCGCCGGGGCGGGCCGCGCGGAACAGTGCGGTCAGCTTCGCGGCCTCCTCGCGCATGCTCGCCTCGCGGGCGCGGCCGGGGCGGGGCGGCTGTCCCGCGTACAGCGTGGTCATCGGGTACGGCACGTCGCCGAGTTCCTGGACGACCTCGGCCGGGGTGATGCCGACGACATGGACGCGATGCCCGCGCCCGGTGAGGAGCCGGGCCAGCTGATGCGACCAACTGGTCACGCCGCCCAGCTCGTTGACACTGTTGGAGACGAAGAAGACGTCCCGCTGCGGATCTGCACTCACGCGGGTCACGCGCGCCTCCACTGGGAAAAGAACTGGTCGACGATGCTCTGCGCGGCGTTCCCGGTGTCGTACTCGCCGAACTCGGCCACGAAACCCTCCCGCGCCTCCGCGTACTTCACGGCCTGCTCGTCCAGTGAGACGAGGGCCGCGTACAGCTCCTCCTCGGTGCGCACGACCGGTCCCGGCGCCCGTTCGAGGAGATCGAAGTAGGTTCCGCGCCCCTCGTGCACGTACTCCTCGTAGTCGTACGCGAAGAAGAACATCGGCCGGCCGAGGAGCGCGTAGTCGAACATCACGGACGAGTAGTCGGTGATCAGCCCGTCGGCGAGGGCGAGGAGCGGGGTCACGTCGTGGTGGGCCGACACGTCGATGACGCGCCCGCGCACGGACGGCGGGAGCACGACGTGGTTGAGGTAGTGCGAGCGCACCAGGAGGACGTACCGGTCGCCGAACTCGTCGGCGAACCGCTCCACGTCGAAGGGCAGCTCGAACCGCCGCTGCCTGCCCCCGTGCTGACGGAAGGTCGGTGCGTAGAGCAGGACGGGCTTGTCGTCCGGGATGCCCAACTCGGCTGCCAGTGCCCCGCGTTCGCGGACGCCACCGGATTCCTCCTCGCGACGCCTGGCCCGCACCAGCTCGTCGTTGCGCGGATAGCCCACCCGAAGGAGTGTCTTCTCCTTCAGGCGGAACGCCCGGGCGAGGGTGCGCACATCGTGCTCGGAGCGGATCAGGAACCGGTCGAAACGGTCGAGGGTCCGCTGCTGCGCCTCCTGTTCGGGGCGGGACCTGAGCTTCCACTCCGGCTCGTCGAAGCCCATGCGCTTGAGCGCCGAGCCGTGCCAGGTCTGGAGGTAGGTGGTCTCCGGCCGCTTGGTGAGCTTCAGCGGGTAACTCTGGTTGTCGACCCAGAACTCGGCCTGCGCGAGGGCCTTCAGATAGGGCAGCGACCAGCGGCGTACGAGCGTGGCGTCGGCCGGGAAGCCCTCGGGACGGCCCGCACCCGCGTACGACCACACCGCCTCGAAGTCGAGGCCCTGGCGCCGCATCTCCTCGTAGATCGCCTTCGGGCTGTCGCTGTACTGCCGGCCCAGGTGGCTCTCGAAGACGACCAGGCCCTTCTTCACGGGCAGCCGGCTGAACACCTCGTGGTACAGCCGGATCTTGGTGTCGCCGGAGGTGAGCTTCTTGCGCAGCTCCCGCGTCTTGCGGTAGCCGGACTTGGCGAGCCGGCCCGGCGCGCCCCGCACGCCCCGCTCGACGAGCGCGTCGACCTTCTCCCTGGTGACGATCCGGAAGGAGAGGTGGCCGCGCGAGGAGATCTCGGGCGCGATGTGGTCGGCGACCAGGCGCGTGAGCCGGGGCCGGACGGGCAACTGGCCTGCCGCCAGGTCGGGTTCGGAAGCGGTCAGACGGGTGGTGGTCCGTCGTACGCCGCCGGTGTCCGGCGGATACGCGATGTCGAGGTGCAGCCGTACGTCCCACACCGCGTCCACCACGCCCAGCGGCCGCAGTCCGCGCGCGAGGTCCGCCGACGCCTCCCAGGCGATGGCCTCGCCCTCGTGCCGCAGGGTGGCCACGGGGAAGCGGAAGGTCTGGAAGCGCACGCCCCGGCGGCGGGCGGCGAACTCCAGCTCACCGGTGAGCCGCGCGTCGGGCGCGACGACGCCGAGGGGGTTGGTGATGCGCCCGGCCAGCCGGACCGTGCCGGCCGCCTCCGCGTACCCGGTAAGGGAGTTGCGCAGGAACATCTTCTCGACGGGCTTGGTGTGGTAGCCGAGTTCGGTGACGTCGAGGACATGGCGCGCGAAGGAGGCTTCCTCGGTCCCTTCCCCGGTACCGTCCTCGGCGCCTTCCCCGATGTGCTCGGCGCACCAGTAGATCCGGCCGTCGCGCTCCACGAGCGGCGAGGAGATCTTGTCGCGGTTGGTGAGCGTGTCCACGGCCGGCAGCAGGTTGTCCCAGTCGCTCTCCTGCAGCAGATAGGCGCAGATGGCGTGGATGGGCTCGACCTCGTCGAAGGCGGCGCGGTCGATGGACTCCAGGTAGCCGCGGGCGATCGCCGCGAACTCCTGCCGGTAGGAGGCGTCCCGGAAGGGCAGGTCACGCAGGTGCAGCACCAGGTCGTGCTTGAGGAACTTGACGTCCTTGTGGAACTTCAGCTCCAGCAGGCCCTTGTCTGCGAGGAGTTGGTCGACCCGCCGGTGGATCTCCATCCGGTGCGTGAAGTTGGCGATCTCGGCGCGCCGGTTGCTGATCGACTTGGCCGTCGTCTTCTCGACGATGTTCCAGTCGTACACGCGGTTGGGGATCAGGGTGATCCGGCGGGCGGCCGCGTACGCCTGCGCCGAGAAGAGCAGGTCCTCGTAGTGGATCCCGACCGGGAACTCGAGACCCTGCTCGACCAGGAACTCCCGGCGGTAGCACTTGTTCGTCGACAGCGTGTCGAAGACCAGCAGGTCGGGCAGCTCGGAGATCGACTCCAGGGTGCGGGTGCGCGCGTACAGCCAGGGGTACCACTTGACCTCCTTGGCGTTGCGCGAGTCCACGTGCACCCGCACGCACAGCCCGGAGACGAGGTCGGCGCCGGTCGTCTCGGCCGCCTCCAGCATGTTCCGGCAGGCGTTGCGCTCCAGTACGTCGTCACTGTCGAGGAAGAGGACGTAGGTGCCGAGGGCCCGGGCGATGCCGTGGTTGCGGGGAGCGCCGCAGCCCCCGCTGTTCTCGTCGAGCCGGAAGGCCCGCACCCGCCCGGGGTACTCGGCGGCCAGCCCTCGCGCCACCTCGTACGAGCCGTCCGTACTCCGGTCGTCCACGATCACGACCTCGACGTTCCGCAGCGTCTGCTCCAGCACGGAGCGCACGGCGGTGGGCAGCCGCGCCTCGTCGTTGTAGACGATCACGACGACGGACACGTCCGGTGGCTGGCGCAGATCCATGTTCATCCCATTAACCCTAAATGCTCCGGATCGGCCCGACTATGCGGTGTGGTCCGCTTGAGGCCACTTGGGTAGATGCCGATGCAGGGATCCAGGTTGCCTCTTCAGCCCGTCCGGCGTTTGAGGACAAGGCCGTCCAGGCCGAAGGGGGGTCTGGGGGCGCAGCCCCCGGGGATGGGACGGGTAGGGGCGGCGGGGGCGAAAAA
>NZ_JBFAHW010000150.1:0-22447 GCF_040654355.1 Streptomyces sp. NPDC050704
CTTTTGGGGGGGGGTTTGTGTGGGGCCCGGGGGGCCGGCACCCGAGCCGGCCCGCGGTCCCGGAAGCGTCAACCCGCCTTGGCCTGCGCCGAGATACCGCCGTCCACCGGCATCGCGGTGCCCGTGACGAACGAGGACCGCCCACTGCACAGCCAGGCCGCCGCCTCGGCGATCTCCCGGGGCGATGCCATGCGCTTCTGGATCTGCGGGGCGATGAAATCCTGTTCCAGCCGCGGGAACTGCTGCACCACCCCGTCGATCATCTCGCTGCGCGTCGTGCCGACCACAAGCGCGTTGACGCGGATGCCGTGCTGTCCGTACTCGGCCGCCGCCGCCCGGGTGATCCCCAGGATGGCGTGCTTGGCCGCGACATACGGGACGGACGCGCCGGTCGCGTAACGGCCCGCCGTACTACTGGTGTTGACGATGGAACCGCCCTTGCCCGACGCCAGCATCACGGGCAGCTGGTGCTTCATGCAGTTCCACACACCCCGGACGTTCACGTCCATCGTCCGGTCGTAGGTCTCGTCGTCCGTCTCGTGCAGGTACGTCTCGATGGTGGCGTAACCCGCGTTGTTGAAGGCGGAGTCGAGGCCGCCGAAGTCCTTCACCGCCGCCTCGACGACGCGGCGGACGTCTGCGGTGACAGCGACATCGCCCGGAACGGCGAGCGCCCGCCCGCCGTCGGCGGTGATCTCGTCGGCGAGCGTACGCAACTGCTCCGCGCGGCGTGCCATGAGGACGACCGCGGCGCCCTCCTCGGCGAACAGACGGGCCGCGGCCTCACCGATACCGCTGGACGCTCCCGTAATCATGACTACTTGGCCCGCGAGCAGGCCCTGGTGGCTCCCCTGTGTGCTCTCGTGTCCGGTCATCGGGCGAGCATATGCAACAAAAGGGCTGTTGTCGGCGAGATCAACGGGCATGACTTCAGGGCGCGTTGGGAGCCATCGGCGACGGTCGTTCACGGCACCACGTTCGTCACTGCCCGACCGTCAGGCGTGGCACGCCCGGCGACACCGGCTGACGGCGCACCCAGCCGTACAGGACCACCGAGCACACCGCCGCGAACGCACACCAGGTCGAGACGAACTCCAGTTGCCACAGCGCCCAGCAGGTCGCCGCGCCGACGGCGGCCAGGACTCCGAACAGCACAAGCAGCCGGTCGCCGGCGAGGAGCAGCGAGCCGACGGTGGCCAGCAGGTAGCCCGCCACGAGCACTTCCGGCTGGGCCAGATCGAGGACATAGCCGACCGTGTGGCCACGGATCCCGGCCGTGACCGAATGCGTGGCGAGGTTGTACGAGAGTGCTGTCGCGGTGGCGAGACCGGTGGCCAGCGGAACCATCAGCCGGCGCCGGGCGTGCCGCGGTACCGCGCACAGCACACCCACCGGCAGCCACACCGCCAGCAGCGGAAGGGCCATCACCGCCCAGGCCACGGTCGCGGGTCCCGTACCGCCGCCGGCGTTCCAGACCACGGACTCGACCACCTGGTGAGCCCCGAGCAGCAGTGGCAACGCGGCCAGCGGAAGATCGCCGCGTCTGCGCACCCGCGCCACACAGGCCACTCCGACGGCGGCGATGCCGCCGCCCGCCACGAGATCGGCCGTCGCGCTCCAACACATCACGCCACCAGAGGTTCCGTTGTCGGTCATCACGTGGTCCGGCCCATGCCGTCACCACGCTACGGTCCGGCCCACCGACACATCCGCCGACACGTCGCTGTCACGTCGCTGAAACGACCGTCGCCACCGCATCGGCAGAAGGTTCACCACCGAGTGCCTCAAGTCGGGACGCCTATACCTCCCATGGGTATGCTGTGGGCCGTGCTGCCCGGCGTGGCAGCCACCCGAGGGCGATGATCGAGAAGGGGACGGCGTGCAGACATCCGACTGGCAACCGGTAGTGGTCCTTCTTGTGCTGGTCGTCGCGGCCGCCGTGCTGCTCCATGCTCTCGCCATCGCGCTGAGGACGGTCCGCGAGCCACTGCACACCGGCCCGTTCAGCGGAGGTCTCGAACCTCAGGAGCATCCCCTCTCCCGGTTCCACGTCCGCTGGTATCCCGTCACGATGGTCTTCCTCGCCTTCGACATGGAGATGCTGTTCATGTATCCGTGGACGAAGGTCGTCTCGGCCGTCGGCACGAGCGCGGTCGTCGAGATGTTCCTCTTCCTGGGTGTGCTGCTGGCCGGGGTCGGCTACGCCTGGCGGGAGGGGGCGTTCCGGTGGAGTTGAGGCGCGGGCTCCTGCGAACGGCCGTGTCCCGGCCCGGAGTTCTGCTGGCGGTGTGGCCCGGCGGCACGCGGGAACGGCTCGCCGTGGAGGCGGAGTTGGTACGCCGCGGATGGCGGTGTGCGAGCGTTCCCGCGCAGGCGGACCTGCTGGTCGTTCTGGGCGACCACGGGACCGAGGACAGTCCGTGGGTCGCGAATCTGTGGCACGGCATTCCGGCACCCAAAGCCCGTGTTCGGGTCACGGGTCCGGAGCAGGTCGCCGACGCGCTCGACCGGGGACTGGCCGATCTGGAGCGAGGAGAGGTTCGAGGACCGGCCGAGCACGAAGGGCCCCATAAGCAGGGCGGCGGCGCCGCGCCGCATGCGGATCACGGAGTGCACGGCGAAGCCGCTCCCGACGGCCACGACCCGCACGAGCATCACGGCGATCCAGACAGCCGTGGTGGTCACGTGGATCACGGCAGCCAGGCTGAACACGCAGGGCGTAGCGGACACGCAGGGCACGAGGATCACGGCGGGCCCGGCGAAGCCCCTTCCAACGATCATGAGCCGCAAGAGCATCACTCGGGCTCAGAAGGCCACGGTGGTCACGGAGACCACGACAGTCATGCCGGACACGAAGTGCACGATGGACACGACGCGCACGAAACGCCCCCGGCCCACGAGGGCCACGGTGACCATGCCGGGCACGACATGAACGGCACGCACGACATGCACGGCGACCATCACGGTCACGCCGGGCACGACATGGGCGTCGTGGACGGGCTGCCCATGGCCGATCGGGCCGACGACCGGGACGGGCTGCGGCTCGACCGGCTGCACGTGCCGCTGGGGCCCGCGCTCGCCGACTGGCCGGCCGGGCTGATCCTGCGCCTGACCCTGCAGGGCGACATGGTCCAGGAGGTCACCGTCGAACCGGTGGCCGCTCCCCCGTCTCCGCGACCGCCCTTCTGGGACGAGCTGTGGCTCCGGGCCGCCGCGGGCGAGCGGGTTACCCGGGGTGCGGCGGCGAGACGCCTGTGTGCGGCGCACCTCGACAGTCTGGGCAGGTTCTTCGCCGTAACCGGGTGGGACGACATGGCCGCGCGAGCCCGGCACGTACGTGATCGATGCCTGGCCGGGGCCGGTGCCGCCGAACTCACTTCTCTGGTACGCCCCTTGGTCCGCCGGGCCGGGCGTTCGAGGACGCTGCGCTGGCTGACGGCTGGGCTCGGGCCGCTACCCGCCGAGCACGCGCGGCATTCCGGGGTGACAGGGCCGGCCCTCGCCGCCGACAGCGACGCACACGGCCGCATGCTCGCGTGGCTAGACGCGGTGGCACGAAGTGCGTCGGCCTGCGACGACACCGAGGCTCTGGACACGGCCCAGGCGGTCGGGCCACGCGGCAGGGTCGACGGACCGGTACCCGCGTCGCGGGCGTTGCTGGACGTCCTGCCCGGCCTGCTGGCGGGTGCCGAGTTCGCCTGCGCGCGGATCATCGTCGCGAGCCTGGACCCGGACCTCGACACGCTCACACACATGCCGGCGGAAAGGATGGTCCATGGTTGAGCGCGCCCCGCTGTGGGCGGTCTTCGCGTTGCCCGCTCTGCTGGTGGCGGTGGCTCTGGTGACGGCCGGGTTCGACGCCGTACTCGCGGCCGGGGCCCGGCGCGGGCGGACCGGATCGCTGCGCGAGGCGGCCGTCCGTGCGACGGATCCCGGGCGCGAGGTGCTGCGGCAGCTGGTGCGGCAGCCGCGGCGGACCCGGGCGTCCGATGTGCCGCTGGCGCGGATCGGGGCGGCGCTGCTCCCCGTCGCCGCGATACTGGCCGCCGTCGTGCTGCCACTGGGCTTCCGGTCGGTGAGCGATCTACCGGACGGGATCGTCTGGTTCAACGCCATGGAGGCACTGGCCTGGGCGGCGGTATGGCTGGCGGGCTGGGGGCCGAACTCGACCCTGTCGCTCATCGGCGGCTACCGCTTCCTGGCGCAGGGGCTGGCGTACGAGCTGCCGCACATGCTCGCGATCACCACCGCCGCGCTCGGCGCGGAGTCGCTGCGGGTGGGCGAAGTCGTGGACGCCCAGGCGGGGTTGTGGTTCGCGGTCTGGATGCCGGCCGCCTTCGGGATCTATCTGCTGAGCGCCATGGCGATGGCGTTCTGGGGCCCGTTCGACCAGCCCGTAGGCCAGGACCTGGCGGGTGGCGCGGCCGCCGAACTGTCGGGCGCCGACCGCGTGCTCTTCCTCGGCGGTCGCTGGCTGCTCCTGGTCGTGGCCGCGGCGTTCAGCGTGCCGCTCTTCCTGGGCGGCGGGCACGGGCCGCTGCTGCCCGGCTGGGCCTGGACCGTACTCAAGACGACCGCCGTGCTGGCCTTCCTGGTCTGGGTCCGGCGCAGGGTTCCGACGCTGCGGATGGAGCGCTATCTGGAGCTGGCCTGGGTCGTGCTGACCCCGCTGGCCATCGTGCAGGCGCTGGTGGTGGCCGTGGTGGTGCTGAACCGGTGAGGGGTGAATCCGTGACGGGAGCGAGGTGTCGTACGTAAATGGATGTCGCGGTCTTCTGGGTCCTGGCCGTCCTTGCGGTCGTCAGCGGCGTGTGGGTGTTCCGCTTCGACTCCATGGCCAGGGCGACGTTCTCCCTGCTGACCTCGCTGCTGTGCGTGGGCGGGCTGGTCGTGCTGCTGGGGCTCGACTACCTGGGCATCGTCATCGTGCTGATGATGACGATCGAGATGGCCATCATGGCGGTCTTCATGGTGATGTACATGATGAACCCGGCCGGGCTCATGCCGATGTCGATGATCCACAACAAGAAGGGTGCGGCGGTCCTCTGCGGCCTCGCCTTCGTGCTCCTGGCGGCCGGAATCCTGCTCGCTCCCTGGCCCGCGCGGAAGGGGAAGACCCCCGCCGATCCGACCATGGAACTCGGCATGTCCCTCATGGGTCCGCAGATGCTCACCATGATGACGCTGGGCATGGCGCTGTTCGCGACGATCGTCGCGACCGTGGTGCTGGCCACGAGGCGCGGCCGGTACGACCGGCTCGGCGACGATCTGCGGGCCCGGCGCGCGGACGATCCCGTACGGGGCGGTGTCGGCCGGTGACTCTGGAACTGTTTCTGCTCCTGGCCGCCGCGCTCTTCTGCGTCGGGCTGTTCGGCGCGCTCACCCAGCAGTCGATCGTGATGCTGATGATGGGGCTCGAACTGATGCTGGGCGGGGTCATCCTGGCCGCCGCGGCCGCCTGGCACTACATCGCGCCGGCGGCGGCCGAGGGGCAGGTCCTGATCGTTCTCGCGGTCACGGCGATGGCGCTGGAGATGGCGATCGGATTCGCCGTCGTCACCGCGCTGTTCCGGTCACGGGAGGTCGACATGACCGACATGGCGGCGGAGTTGAAGGAGTGAGCGCCCTGATGTGGGCGCTGGTCGCCCTGCCGCTCACTGCCGGGGTGCTGCTTCTGGTGGTGGGGCGGCGGGCCGATCGTGCGGCTCCGGGCATCGCCCTCGTCGTCGCGGTCGCCGCCCTGGGTCTCGCCGTCGCCGCGGCCTTCCGCCATCCGTCCGCGCAGGCGCCGTTCCTCGACGGGCTGCCGCTGCGGTTCGCGGTCGACGGGCTCTCGGGGCTGCTGGCCGTCACCGTCACCGCGGTCACGCTCGCCGTACTCCTCTTCAGCGCGGCGGAGTTCGGGGCGGGCGAGGCGCGAGCGCGGTTCTTCGGGCTGATGCTGCTGTTCGCCGGGAGCATGCTCGTCACGGTGACCGCCACGACGCTTCCCGTCCTGCTGATGGGCTGGGAGGTCATGGGCGCCACCTCGTGGGCGCTGATCGGCTACTGGTGGCGGGATCCGGAGCGTACGAGCGCGGCCGACGCCGCGTTCCTCACCACCCGCACCGCGGACCTCGGTCTCTATCTGGCGGCGGGCGCCGCACTCGCGAGCGGCCACGACGCGACGCTCTCGCTCGACAGTCTGGCGCGCGCCGACGATCCGTGGCTGTCCTTCGTCACCGCGGGCCTGGTCGTCGCCGCCTTCGGCAAGTCCGCCCAACTGCCCTTCAGCTTCTGGCTGTCGAAGGCCATGCAGGGCCCGAGCCCGGTTTCCGCGCTGCTGCACTCGGCGACCATGGTCGTCGCCGGGGCGTATCTGCTGCTGCGGTCCGGGCCGCTCCTGGACGCCTCCGGCTGGGGCGACGACCTGGTCGCCTGGACCGGCGCGGCCACGGCCGTCTGCCTCGGGCTCGTCGCGGTGGCGCAGACCGACCTCAAGCAGCTGCTCGCCGCGTCGACGTGTGCGCAGATCGGCTTCATGGTGCTCGCGGCCGGTGCTCACGCCACCTCGGGCGGCACCCTGCAACTCATCGCCCACGCGGCGGCGAAGAGCCTGCTCTTCCTCGCCGCCGGAGCCTGGCTGACCGCGCTGGGCACACAGCGGCTCCCTGAGCTGCTCGGTGCCGCGCGCCATCACCGGGCGGCCGGGGTCGCGTTCACCGTGGCCGCGCTCTCCCTGGCCGGGCTGCCGCCGCTCTCGCTGTGGGCCGCCAAGGACGTCCTGCTCGCCGGAGCCCTGGAGAGCAGCCCCTGGCTGTACGCCGCCGGACTGGCCGCCGCCGTGCTGTCCGCGGTCTACAGCGCCAAGGCACTTTGGTACGTGTGGCGCCCCGCGGTGCCGCGCCCTGATGCCCGGCGCATCCCGGGCGGTGCCGTGGCGCCCCTGGTCCTGCTGGCTCTGGCGTGTGTCGCGCTGACGCCCCTGGCCTTCGCCGCGCCGCTCGACAGCGTCGCGCGGGTACTCGGCGTCTCCGGCGAATCCGCCCCCCACGCATGGGAGTTCGTGGCCTCGGGCGTCCTGGCTCTCCTCGCGGCGGCCATCGCCTGGACCTGGGGCACACGTCAACTGCCCCTGCCCCAGCGCGCGAAGACGGGGTTCCGTGACTGGCTGGGCCTTGAGCGCCTCGCCCACGTCCTCCTCGTCACACCCGTGATGCGGCTCGCCCACCTCGCCGCGGCCTTCGACGACCGAGGGCTGGACCGTGCCGTGGACGGTTCGGCCGCGGCCACCGTACGGTTCGCCCGCTGGACGGACGGTGTCGTGGAGCGGGCCGTGGACGGCGCCGTGGGCGCGGTCGCCGCCGGGTCCCGGGCTCTCGGACGCTGGTCTCGCCGACCGCAGACCGGCCAGTTGCACCAGTACCTCGCCCAGGCCGTCGCCGCCTTCACCGTCCTCGCCGTCGTGCTCGTCCTCGTGAGGTGACCCACTTGCTGACCGCCCTCGTCTTCGCGCCAACGGCCGTCGCGCTGCTCCTGTTCGCCCTGCCGCGCCGCACCTCGGCGACGGTGTTCCGGCTCGTCTGGGTGGCGGTGTCGGCCGTCGAACTCGCCCTGGTCATCGCCCTGTGGGCCGGGTACGAGTCCGACGGCGGGATGCAGTACGAGGTACGCGCCCGCTGGATTCCCGGCGCCGGCGTCAGCTACCACATCGGTGTCGACGGCCTGTCGCTGCCGCTGCTGGCGCTCACCTGTCTGCTGTTCCTCGCCTGTGCCGTGTACTCCCTGCGCGAGAACCGCCGCATCCGCGAGTTCGCCGCGCTGTTCCTCTTCCTGGAGACCACCTGCCTGGGCCTGTTCGCGTCCCTCGACCTGATTCTCTTCTTCGTCTTCTTCGACCTGTCCATCGTGGCCATGTACTTCGTCATCGCCGGCTGGGGCCACCGGCAGGCAGGCCGGGCGGCGTTGAAGTTCTTCCTCTACACGTTCATCGGGTCGCTCGCCCTGCTGCTCGGCTTCATCGGCCTGTACCTCGCGGCGGAGCCGCACACCTTCGACATGGTCGAGCTGACCGAGCAGAATCCGCTCGCGGGGCGTTCCGTCTACGGAGCCCTGGTGCTGCTGGCGATCGTCGTCGGGCTGGCGGTGAAGACCCCGACGGTGCCCTTCCACACCTGGCTGCCACCGGCGCACGTCGAGGCGCCCGCCGCCGGTTCGGCGATCCTGGCCGGGGTGCTGCTGAAGATGGGCACGTACGGATTCGTACGCATCGCCATGCCGATGCTCCCCGAGGCCTGGCGCCGCTACGCGATCGTCCTGGTCGTCATCGGCGTCGTCTCCGTCCTGCACGGCGCGCTGGTCGCCCTCGCGCAGACCGACTTCAAACGGATGGTCGCGTACACCTCCGTGAACCACATGGGCTACATCGTGCTGGCGATCGGCGCCGCCGCCGCGACGGCGGACACGTCCGAGCAGGCCCGCTCGCTCGCCGTCACCGGGGCGGTGACGCAGATGGTCAGCCACGGGCTGCTCACCGGCGCGCTGTTCCTGCTCGCGGGCGTGCTGTACGAACGCGGGCGCACCTACGACATGGGCGCCTACTCCGGACTCGCCGCCGTGGCACCCGCGTTCGCCGCCATGACGGGCGTCGCCGCCTTCGCCTCGCTCGGGCTGCCGGGCTTCTCCGGGTTCATCGCCGAGTTCCAGATCCTCACCGGCAGCCTCGGGCCGCGGCCGGTGGCCACGGCGCTCTCCGTGCTCGGCATCCTGCTCACCGCGGGGCTGTTCCTGCGGGCGCTGCGGCAGGTGTTCACGGGGCCGCTGCGGCTGCCCGACGCGCCCGGTACGCCGCGGGTGTTCCCCGAGATCCGGGCGCACGAGAGCGCCGCCGTCGTGCCGCTGCTCGTCCTGGCCGTGGTGCTGGGCGTGGCCCCCCGCTTCCTGCTCGACGTCATCGAGCCGGCCTCCCGCTCCGTCCTGGAGTTGCTCGCCCGATGAACGAGATGAACGAGAACCCGCTCGACCTCCTCCCCGAGGTGCTGCTGGCCGCCTCGGCCGTGCTGGGGCTGCTGCTCGGCTCCTGGCTGCCGCGCGCCCGGCAGTGGGCCGTGGGCCTGCTGGCGGCGGGCGCGTGCGTGGCGGGGATCGTCGCCGCGGCGGTGGCGGCCGCCGAGCCCGCCACGACCGCCTTCGGCGAGGCCTTCGCCGTCGACCCCGTGACCAGCACGTCCCGCATCGTCGTACTCGCCGGCACGCTCCTCGTCCTCGGCGTCTCCTTCCGTGCCCTGCGAGGGGACCCGAGGGAGAGCGAGTTCTACGTCCTGGTGCAACTGGCGGCCCTCGGCGCGCTGATGATGGCCGGCGCCCAGGACCTGCTGCTGCTCGCCGCCGCGTACCTGCTGGCGAGCATCCCCGCCTACACGCTCGCCGGATTCCGCAAGGACGGGCCGGGCACCGAGGCCGCCCTCAAGTTCTACGTGATCGGCGCCCTGCTCGGTGTCTTCCTCCTGACGGGCATCACCGTCCTGTACGCGGCCGGGCGCGGGACCATGTACCCGATGCTCGGGGACGCGCTGCGCGACGCACCCGAGCCGCTGATCGCCGTCGGCGCGATCGGGCTGCTGGCAGGCGTGCTCTTCAAGGCCGGTGGCGTGCCGGCGCACTTCTGGGTCCCCGACGCCGTCCAGGGCAGCAGTCCGCCGGTCGCCGCGCTGCTCACGACGCTGCCGAAGATCGGGGCGCTGGCCGCGCTGTTCCGCCTCGGGGACGCCGTCTTCGCGTCCAGTCCACTGCCGTGGCCCGCCCTGATCGCCGTACTCGCCGCCGCTTCCATGACGCTGGGCAATCTCGGCGCGTTCTTCCAGCAGGACGTCAAACGGCTGCTCGCCTACTCGACGATCAGTCAGGTCGGGTACCTGCTCATGCCGGTTGCCGTGGCCGGCCGCTCGGACCTCGCCCAGCAGGCGCTGCTGTACTACCTGGCGGCCTACACGGTCACCAACCTCGGCGCCTTCGCCGTCGTCTGCGCTCTGCCGCGGGCGCAGACACTGGACGACTACCGGGGGCTCGCCAGGGAGCGTCCGCTGCTGGCCGCGAGCCTCGCCGTCTGTCTGCTGGGTCTCGTCGGCACCCCGCCCACGGCCGTGTTCCTCGGCAAACTCGAGGTGTTCAGCGCGGCGTTCGACGGGGGCTTTGCCTGGCTCGCCGTGCTGGCCGCCGTCAACACCGTGGCATCCCTCTTCTACTACCTGCGCTGGATCGTGCCCGCGGTCTCCCGGAGCGGCGCCCCGCGCCCCGCCGAGGGCGACCGAGCGGCCCGCGTCGTCGCGTACGCCGCCACAGCGGTCTCCCTCGGCCTCGGTCTGGCCGGCGGCCCCGTCCTGGACGTACTGAGCGGGCCGATCACTCACTGACGCGGGCGCCTGTCTCCGCACGTACCGAACCATTGCCATGAGTACCCCCTGGGGGTATGTTCCGCAGCACGGAGCACCTCAAGGAACGGGCGAGGAGGACAGACAGGATGAAAGCCGAAGGGTTCGTCGCAGACGGTTTCGACGGGGTCCGCGAGGTCTTCCAGCGGTTGGTGGACGACGGCCGGGAGACCGGGGCGGGGCTGTCCGTCTGGCGGGACGGTCAGGAGGTCGTCCGGCTGAACGCGGGGTGGGCCGATGCCGAACGGCGCCGCCCCTGGCGCGACGACACACTCGTCCAGCCCTACTCGTTGTCCAAGGCGTTCGCCGCGCTCACGGCCCTGGTGGCCGTCCGCGACGGCGGGCCGGACCTGGACGAGCCGATCGCCAAGTACTGGAGCGGATACGGCATCCGGGGCAAGGAGCGCACCACGCTGCGGCAGGTGCTCTCCCATCAGGCGGGCCAGCCCCGCTTCCCCGCCGAGGCCGCGGGGCTGGACCTGCTGGACGACGCCGGGCTGCGGGAGAGCCTGGCGACCGCGGCGCCGGAGTACGAGCCCGGAACGTCGCTGGGCGAGCACGCGATGACCTACGGCCATCTGCTCGACGGCATCCTGCGGACGGGCGCCGGTACGTCACTGGGCGAGGTGTTCGACGACGTGGTGCGGCCGGAGTTGGGACTGGACGCCTGGTTCGGGGTGCCGGAGCACGCACTGCCCCGCGTCGCCGACCTGGAGTACGCACAGCCGGACTGGCCTCAACAGCTCCCGGCGGCACGGTGGTTGCAGACCCCCGCCGGCATCCTGGACGTGGACCGGATGAACTCCCGGGCCTGGCGGCAGACGGTCTTCGGCGCGGTCAACCTGCACGCGACCGCGACGACCGTCGCGCAGTTCTTCTCCCACCTCACCAGCGCGGACGGCCCCGTACGCAGGCTGCTGGGACCCGAGTTGCACACGGAGTTCCTCTCGCCCCAGGTCACCGGCCACGACGAGGTCTTCGACACCGAACTCACCTGGACCCTGGGGCTCCTGCGCGATCGCGGCAAGATCGCCAAAGGCGGGGCCGGCGGCTCGGCGGCCTGGTGGTCACTCAGGCACAACCACGCCTGCGCCTACCTGACACACCGGCTGGACGATCACTCCCGGGCCGCCGAGATCGCGGCCGCCCTGGGCGACGACCTGACGATAACGCCGGTGCGCTGAGGGGTCCTTCGAGCGGAAGGGTTCTTCGAGCGGATCCGCTGCCTCCCGGTCACCAAGAGAGCTTGCTGTAGTAGAAATTGTGGTCCGAGTTGCCGGTCCGGCGGATGCCGCTACCGTGCCACTGTGCGGGATCCCGCGTGCCCCACGCGAACAGGTAGTCGATCTTGCGTCCGTCGCCGTAGGTCGGGTGGGCGTACGGCGACTCGGTTTCGCGGGGGCCGCTCGCCTCGACGCCGCTGTCGTACATGCTGTCCAACTCCCCCGAGTCGGGCAGGGCGTTGAGGTCGCCGGCGAGGACGACCGGGCCGTGGGTGCCGAGCGGGTGGGTGCCGTCCGGTTTCCAGCCGTGGTGGATGAACTCGGTCTGGGCCGCGCGGTTCGCCGTGTCGCCGACGCTCAAGTGCGTGCTGCACGCGGTGACTTGCGGGCCTCGCCCGCCCGCGGCTCGGACGAGAGCGCAGATGATGCCGCGCTCGGCGCGCTGGTTGTCCGGGTTGGGCAGCAGTGCCGGCGGCAGGACCTTCGCGCCGCCGTGGAACAGGACGCTGTTCCCGAACGGCTGACCGTCGGCGCAGTTCGTGCCGGTGTCGACGAAGGCGCTGTTCATGCCCAGTTCCCGGGCGAATCGCTCCCCTTGAGCCTTGCAGACTTCCTGCAGGCCGATGAACAGCCAGCGGTCGCTGTCGCCGAAGGTGAGGCTCTTGACGGCGTCGGCTTCGTCCTTGATCCAGTCTCCGGCGTCGCCTCGGTGGCCGACGTTTCCGTAGATGTTGAAGGTGCCGACGTACTGGCCACCGGTGGCTCTGGGTACGGTGGCCGGCTCGGGCGCCTCGGGGGACTCGGGCGCGCTGCTCGTGGGGAGGGCCACCAGGACGCACATGACGGCCGGCACGATCATGCCGACCCTGCCCCGCCGCCTCGCATCACCCGTCGCCATGGCCTCGACGGTACCGCCGTGACTCCGGGGCGAGTTGGGCTCCTGCGGCGAATGTGACCGAGTCGCCCCACCGTGCCAAGCCGCGGCGGGGCCTCTGTCGTGGCGTCACCGCCGCATGTACACCGTGATCGAGTGGCCGACCTCGTCGACCGGCGTGCTGGTGTCGAGCAGCGCGGCCAGCCGGCCGTCGGCCTTGGCGGCGGAGGAGTCGGAGACGGCGAAGAGGCCGTGCACCTCGGCCAGCGGAGCTTTGAGGGGGTTGGACGCGTTGATGCCGTAGTAGGACGGCACACCGCTGCCCTTGTAGACGAGCCAGACCCGCTCGCCCGGGTGGTGCCGGCGCAGGTGGTCGGCCAGGCGGCCCAGGTCCTGGCCCCAGTCGACGTTCGAGTCGTGCAGCCGAAGGTGCGTCTTCGACGGGCCGCCGAACGCCTCGTTGGAGTACGGCAGGTAGTACGGGTACGTCCGCAGCGAGCTGACGGCCACGAAGCAGACGAGCGCCGCCGTCACGAGGTACGCCCACCTTCGACGGAGGACGATCACGCAGGCGGCGGCGACCGCCAGGAACATCGGCACGAAGAGGGCGTAGCGAACTCCGAGGTCACGAGCGCCGTTCATGGCCACGGCCAGCAGAAGGGCCGCGGGGACGAGCACGTACGGTGCCGCGGGCCGCAGCCGGCGGACCGTCAGGACCGTGACGGCGCCGGCGAGCCAGAGCGCGAGCATGCCGAGCGGTGTCTTCACCAGCAACGCGGCCGGCAGGTAGTACCAGAGCGATCCCTCATACAGCCGGCCGAACAGGAAGCCCTGCCAGATGTCGTACTCGAAGCCGAACTGGATGCGCATGCCGTCCCGGTACGGCTCCGGGAACGGCAGCCAGGCGGCGACGCGGCCGCGCAATCCGCGGATGTCCGGCACGTTCTCGGGCTGCGTCCAGCGCAGCCGCGGGTCGACGACGAGGTAGGTGGCCCACACCACGGCGACCGCCACCAGCGCCATGCCGACGGCCGCCGCCGCGCCCAGCGCGAGGATGCGCCCCCGCTCGCGGATGGTGAGGCCGGGCGTCCGACGGGCGTACCAGACCGACAGCACGCCCAGGAGCATCAGCACCGGAACCGCTGCCAGCACGCTCATCTTGGTGGCCAGGGCCGCGCCGAGCGCGATTCCGGCGAGCGGGAGGCAAAGGAGCGGGCGCCGCCTCGCTCGCCACAACAGCCATACGGAGGTGAGCAGGAAGCCGGCCGCCGGTACGTCGAGTGTGGCCAGGGACCCGTTCGCGATGACGTCCGGCGAGAACGCGTACACGGCGAGCGCCACCAGCCCGGCCGCCGATCCGGCGAGGTCGCGGGCGAACGTGAGGACGACAAGACCGAACAGCAGCGTCAGTACGATCACCGGCAGTCGCGCCCACAGCATCAGTCGCCCGGGGTCGTTGCCCGACTCGTACAGCAGATGCCGCCCCAGTGCCGACTGGCTGCCGACGAAGTCCGGGTCGAGGCGCGAGGCGTCGGTGAACACCAGCCCGGACGCGATGACGAGCTTGCCCAGGGGCGGGTGTTCGGGGTTGTAGCGGAGGTCCCGCTGCTGGAGGTAGACCTCGGCGGTGGCCACGTACACGGGCTCGTCGATGGTCGGGGTCTGCTCGACGGCCGCCGTGACCATGGCGAACGCCATCTCGGCGAGGAGCGCGACGACGGCCAGCGCGTACAGCGGCCGCCGATGCCTCTTGATTCCTACGAACCGGCCTTTGAGCCCTTCGATTCGGCCTTGACGTCCTCCGTCGGCCGTCGGTACGGACCGGGCTGGCGCAGTGTGCTCGGCACCGGCGAGCCGAACGGTCCACGGCGGCCTCATGCGACCTACCTTCCCACCAACCTCACCGCCCATGGCGCTCATTGGCGGCGCGGAGCCCAAGTGTTGGGCGCGCCGTAACCGTTGTGACGCCTGCGACCTCTTGGCGCGCCGGGGAAAAGCCGGGAAGCTGATCTGCACATGTCACACAGGGCGTTGGCCTGCGCAGGGCCGATGAGGAGGACACCAGTGAACGGCAGACCGGTATCGAAGCTCTTCGGATCACGGCGGTTCCGCCAGAGGTCGCTCGTCGGCCTCGCCGGCGCCGTCGCCTTGGTCCTCGCTTTCCCGGCCACCGCCTTGGCGGCCCCGCCCGGGGCTCTGCCCGCCAACGCCGAGGGACTGGACCAGACGTTCCAGCCGGCCTACGACTACGACACGGACGGCTGCTACTCCACGCCCGCCATCGGCCCGGACGGGACGGTCAACGGCGGCCTCAACCCGAGCGGGGCCGTCAACGGCCAATGCCGTGACGCGTCGGACCTCGACAACACCAACGGATACTCACGGTCCAAGTGCAACAACGGCTGGTGCGCGATCGTGTACGCCCTCTACTTCGAGAAGGACCAGGCCGTGGCCGGCAGCGGTCTCGGCGGGCACCGGCACGACTTCGAGCATGTCGTGGTCTGGGTACAGAACAACCAGGCCGAGTACGTCTCGACCTCCAACCACGGCTCGTTCACGGTCCACACCCGTTCGCAGATCCGCTTCGACGGGACACACCCGAAGATCGTTTACCACAAGGACGGGATCAGAACGCACACCTTCCGCGCGGCCGGCTCGGGCGACGAGCCGCCGGAGAACCACAAGGGGACCTGGCAGTACCCGCCGCTGGTCGGCTGGAACGGCTACCCCGCCGGTGTGCGCGACAAGCTCAGCGCCTACAACTTCGGCAGTGCCACGCTCGGCATCAAGGACAGCACGTTCAACTCGCACCTCGCCTCGGCCAAGCCCGCGGGAATCGCGTTCGACCCCAACGCCTGACGGCACGTCAACCATGCGTCAGGCGGAAGGCCCGTCCGGGTCGCTCCCCGACGTCGGCTGCCCGGGCCTGCCGGGAGAGCCGTCGTCGGGGAGCTCCGGCATGACCCGGAGGGCGAAGCGGACGACGTCCTGGACGACCCGTTCGGGCTCTTCCCAGTACAGAAGATGTCCGGCTCCCTCGTAGACGACGAAAGTCGCCTCGAAGATCGCGTCGAGGATCTGCTGCTGATCGGTGCGCGGCAGGACGGTGTCCGCGTCGCCCCAGAGCACGAGCGTGGGTACGAGGATTCCCCGCAAGGTCGCCGCCAGGTCCGTCTCCAGCAGGCCCCGCAGGGTCTCCCGCCATACCCGTGCGGGCGGCTTGAGGTTCTCCTCGGTCATCGTCGCGAGGAATCCGCGCCCCACCGACGGGGACGCCAGGGCGCCGAGCAGGTCCTCGACGAAGGAGCGCGGAACGGGGTCCTCGATGGCCTGGACGCTCTCCCACAGGGCCGTGCTGCCGGGTTTGCCGGCGAGTGTGGCCGGCACACCCATCAGGACGAGTCCGGCCACCCGGTCGGGGTGGCTGCCCGCGACCATCCGTGCGGCCACTCCGCCGCTCGACGCTCCGACCAGGACGGCGCGGTTGACCCCCACGGCGTCGAGGAACTCCACCAGGTCGTTCGCGAAGTCCTGCGGAAGGTAGCCGTCCGAGGGCCGCCCGGCATCGCCGTGGCCCCGCTGGGTGGGCGCGTATCCGTGCACCGCGGCGGGGAGCTGCCTCAGCAGCGGCTCGAACGTCCACCAGGAGTCCGCCAGGCCGTGCACGAAGACGACGGGGATGCCCTCCGGATAACCCGCCTCGGCATAGGGGAGGACGAGCCCTCCGTCCAGCCGGGCGGCCTTCACCGCGATGGTGCTCACGGCGGCCTCCTGACGTCGGTCGGCCCCCCTCGCACGCGGGCCCGCTGGAACGCGACGATCTCTCTCATCGTAATGACGGGTGCGGCGGACCGCCCGTCCACGGACAGGCCGAGGGCGCGCCGGCGCCTCCTCGGGCCGGGCTCGGCTGCCTGGGCAAGCGATCCGTTCCGTTCTGAAAGGCCATCAGGTCCATCCGATTGACGGTTCGTGACCCAGCCGTCACTCTCGTGGGCTAGATTCTCGAACGCCCTCGCATCCGGACATCATCGGAGGGGCGCTCTGAGAAGAATGCTGGAGCGGCGAATGCACCCGCTGGACACTTCCCGACCGGCTCCACCATTGATGCAGGGAGGACTCGCCGACACCCTCTTCGACACGGCGCTCCACGCCCCTGCCCTGCCACAGCTCGCGCGCCGTTCCGAGGGGTCCCCCACCAGCTGGTCACCTGTGACCGCGGTCGAGTTGCGGGACGAAGTGGCGGCCGTGGCCAGGGGGTTCATCGCCGCAGGGCTCTTCCCGGGCCACCGCGTGGCCGTGATGGCCCGCACCCGCTACGAGTGGACCGTGCTCAGCTACGCGCTCTGGACCGTGGGCGCCGAAATCGTGCCGATCTATCCGACGTCGTCGCACGAGCAGGTCGCGTGGATCCTCGCGGACGCCGGCTGCGTGGCCGTGGTGGTGGAGGACGAGCAGGCCATCATGACGGTCGGCTCCGTGTGCGCCTCGCTGCCGTTGCTGCGGCACGTCTGGCAGCTGGACGCCGGAGGCCTGGCGGACTTGGTCGAGTTGGGCCGGCCGGTGCCGCTGACCACCGTCGAGTCCATGCGCCGGATCGTGCTGCCCGACTCGACCGCGGTTGTCGCCTACACCTCCGGCACGACGGGCCGGCCCAGAGGATGCGCCCTGAGCCATCGCAACCTGGCGAGTTCCTGCGACACCCTCCTGGCAGGCTGGCGACACACCACGGCGCCGCCCGGCGAACAGCCGTCCGTGCTGGCCTTCCTGCCCTTCTCCCACGTGTACGGCCTCATGATCCAGGGGCTGTGCATGCGCGGTGGTCTGCTGATGGGCCACGAGCCCGACCTGCGCGCGGAGGCGCTCACCGAGGCCCTGCTGTCCTTTCGCCCCACCTTTCTCTACGCCGTCCCGTCCGTCTTCGAGAAGATCTTCAAGAACTTCCTGCGCAAGGCCCAGGAGTCGGGCCGCAGCGCCCTGTTCGAGCGTGCCGTGCGTACGGCGCAGGACTTCGCGATCGCCGTCGAGCGGCACCGGCTGGGCAACGGTTCGGGCCCCGGACTCGATCTGCGGATGCAACACGCCATCTACGAGAAGACGGTGTACCGAAAGCTCCGCGCGGCCCTGGGCGGAAAAGTGTGCGGCGCGGTGTCGGGCGGCTCTCCCCTGAACCGTGAACTCGCCCTCTTCTACTCGGGAATCGGAATTCTCGTCCACGACGGATACGGACTCACCGAGACGAGCGGCGGAATTACGGCACAGCCCGTGGGCCGGGAGAAGTTCGGCACCGTCGGACGCCCCCTGCCCGACACGGAAATCCACGTGGCCGACGACGGGGAGCTCCTGGTTCGGGGGCCATCGGTGTTCCAGGGCTACATCAACGACGAGGCAAGCAACCGGGCCGCTCTTCGGAACGGCTGGCTCGCCACCGGTGACATCGGCCGGCTCGACGCCGAGGGCTATCTGACCATCACCGGGCGCAAGAAGGACATCATCATCACGAGCAGCGGCAAGAGCGTGGCTCCCGCGGCTCTGGAGGAACTCCTGCGGATCCACCCGCTCATCCACCAGGCGGTCGTCGTGGGCGACAACCGGCCCTGTGTGGGGGCCCTGATCACCCTCGACTTCGAATTCCTCGCCCACTGGCGCGCCGCCCTGACCGTGCCGCGCGACGCACCGGACCGGGAGGTGCGCGAGGAGAACGCGCTGCGGGAGGAGATCAAACGCGCCGTCACCGCGGCCAACAGCACCGTGTCGCGCTCGGAGTCCATCCGTGTGCACCGGATACTCCCCGAGCCGTTCGACCTGGCCAACGGAATGCTCACCCCCTCGATGAAGCTCCGCCGGGACGCCATCTCACGACGCTACGCCGCCGAAATCGAGGCGATGTACCAGACGTCCTCAAGATCCTCGCGGAACTACACTCCTGTCGATCCTTACAACTGGGACGAGATGGACAACGTGTTCAGGTGAGCGGTTCGCGCGAAGCCTGACGTGGTGAGGCCGGAGACAGACATGGGACGAGTACGCGGTGGTCGGCTGTTGGCACGGGCCGGAGTGGCGGTGCTGCTGGGGGTCGCCACCGTGGCCTGCGGGCAGACCGACGCGGGGGCCGGGGAGGCCGACGCACCCCGCTCCGCCGGCCCCTCCCCCTCTCCCTCGCACGGTCGCTTCGAGGAGGAGATCGAGCTGGCCGACGGCCGCCGAGTGGGGATGTACTACGCCGCCGGACGCGGGCTCATGGAGCAGCACCAGAACTCGAAGAACGGCGCGTGGAGCAAGCCCCACCTGGTGTACGGGACCAAATCCAACGCCTGCCAAAGCCTCACGCTCAAGGCGTTTGGCGGCACGGTCGCGGCCATCGCGGACTGGGGCTACTACTGCGCGGACGGCGAGCCGCCGACGGAGTCGGTCGCCGCGGTCGGCACGCGGGATCTGTCGACGTGGGACGCCAAGCTCACCAAGAACTTCGACGGCTGGGAGAAGGTCGCCACCGTGGGCGACACCGAGCACCTGAGGTTCACCCGCTCGTCCACCGAGTGGTTGACGCGGCTCGCATGGAGCCGTGCGGACGGCTTCGCAGCGGTGGAGAACATCCGCCGCTGAGACGCGGCACGGCCTTGCGGAGCACGCGCGGCTTCGCCGACCGCCTCAGGAATTTGTGTCGTGCACGCTTCTTGACGCCTCTTGATCCAGAGACTTAGTTTCGCAGCGATTAAAACGATTCAAATGCCCAGGCCCTTCAGGGGTCTTCTTCGTGCTGCCCTCCGGGAGTGGACAAGAACCATGGACGACCTCACCACAGCTCACCGGACGGGTATCCCGCGCCGGACTCTGCTCGCGGCCACCGCGGCCGCCGGTACCGTCACCGCACTCGGCTGGGGAGCGCCCGGCCCGGCGGCGGCCGCCCCCTCCTCCGGTGCCGAACCCCTCACGGCCGCCTCCTTCGCGAAACCGCCCCGTGCGGTGCGGCCGAAGTTCCGCTGGTGGTGGCCCGACGGCCTGGTGCGGCCCGACGAGATCAGACGGGAGGTCGACCAGATCGCCGACGCGGGCTTCGGCGGCGCCGAGATAGCCGCCGTCCACCACAGCGTCACCGACAAATCGGTGCTGGACACCGCGCGCCACGGCTGGGGCAGCGCCGCCTGGATCGCCGGAGTCGAGGCCGCGCTGAGCCAGGCCGCCCGACGCGGTCTCACGATCGACCTCACCATCGGCCCGAGCTGGCCCGCGGCGGTACCCGGCATCACCCCCGACAGCGCGGCCGCCGTCAAGGAACTCGCTCACGGGTACGTCACGTTGGCCGCGGGGACCACCTACTCGGGAGCGGTCCCGGCCCCCGTCCACGAACCCGCGCCCGGCGTGACCGAACAGCGGATGCTCCTGGTCCAGGCCGCGCGGGTGAACACCGCGCACTCCACCCGCAAGGAGACCGGCCTCGACCTGGACTCGGTCCGCGACCTCACCGCCACCGTCACCGACGGCACGCTCAGCTGGACCGCGCCCGACGACGGCACCTGGGTCCTGATCGCGTACTGGGTACGCGGCTCCGGGCAGCTGCCGGAAGCCGGCCCGCACACCGTCCCGCCCGCCTATGTGGTCGACCACTTCAGTGCGGCCGGCACACGCGCGGTGACCGACTTCTGGGAAGCCCGCATCCTCACCCCCGCGATCCGCCGCCTGTTGAAGGTCTCCGGCGGTGCGCTCTTCGAAGACTCCATCGAGCTGGAGACCGACGGACTCCAGTGGACGCCGGGCCTGCCCGACGCGTTCCGCGACCACACCGGCCGCTCCCTGCTCCCCCTGCTGCCCGCCCTCGTCCTCGACAACAGCAACCAGGTCTTCGCCTTCGAAGCCGCCGTCACCCGGCAGATCCGGCACGACTTCTGGGAGACCGTCTCCACCCTCTTCAACAAGCACCACGTCACGGCACTGCGCACCTGGGCCCACTCGCTCGGCCTCCAACTACGCTCCCAGCCCTACGGGTTGCAGACCGACGCCATCGCCTCGGCGGCGATCCTGGACATCGCCGAGGGCGAGTCCCTGGGCTTCAAGAACCTCGACGACTACCGCTGTCTGGCCGGCGGCCGCGACATGGCCGGCCACACCGTCCTCTCCTGCGAGGCGGGCGCCTACCCGGGCGGCGCCTACAGCACCACCTGGCAGAGATTCCTGCGCACCATGGGCGGCGCCTACGCCGCCGGTGTCAACCAGACCGTCGTCCACGGCTTCTCCTACGCCGAGCTGCCAGGCGTCAACTGGCCGGGATACGCGGCCTTCACCCCGTACAAGGGCACCGCCGGCTACAGCGAGTCCTGGGGCCCGCGGCACCCGACCTGGAAGCATGTCGCGGACGTCTCCGGCTATCTCGGCCGGGTCCACCAGGTGTTGCAGGCCGGCCGGGCCAGAGCCGACGTGGCGGTCTTCCGGCAGACCGGCTACACCGCCACCGGCATCGGCGCCTCCTGGTTCACCGCCACGGGCATCACTCTGGGCTGGACCCACCAGTTCCTCAGCGGCCCGCTGCTCGACCTGCCCGCCGCCACCGTTCGCCGCGGCCGGCTCGCACCCGACGGCCCCGCCTACAAGGCCCTGTTCGTCGAGGGCGACTTCTTCTACGGCTCCACCGCGACCCTCGCACTGTCCGAGGCCCGCACCCTGCTCCGGCTCGCCCGGGCCGGACTGCCCGTCGTGCTGCTCGGGGCGTGGGAGTCCGTCGTACCGTCCGGCATTCCGGACAGCGGCGAGACCGACGAACTGCGGTCCGTGGTCGCGGAGTTGCTCGCCCAGCCACTGGTCCGCCGGGTCACCGACAAGACGGCCGTCCCCACCGCGCTCGCCGAACTCGGGGTGCGGCCCGACGTCCGCCACGCGACCGCCTCGACCCTCCTCAACGCCCATCGCGTGGCCGACGGTGTCGACTACTACTACCTGTGCAACGGCAAGCACGCCGAGACCGTCAAGCCGCCGGTCGCCGCCGTCGACCACGAGGTCACCCTGCGCCGCACCACTCCCGGCGCCGTGCCGTACCTGCTGGACCCGTGGACCGGCAGGGCCGAGCGCATCGCCCTGTACACCGAGGACGGCGACACCGTCACCGTGCGGATCTCCCTCCAGCCGGCCGAAACCGTCATCGTGGCGATCGGCCGGACCGGTCTCTTCGGCGACCGCCACGGCGGCCGTCCCTACGCGGTCAGCAGTGAGGCCGACGAGGTGCGTTTCACCGAGGCCGGCCTCGCCGTCCGCGCCACGGCCGCGGGCACCTACCGGACCGTGCTCTCCCAGGGACGCACGGCGCGTACGTCCCTCAAGGCCATCCCCGAGCCGATGGAACTCGCCTCCTGGGACCTGTACGTCCAGGACTGGCGGCCCGGCGTCACGGCCACCCGGACCACCGTCGTCGAACACGACCTCACCCTGGACACCCTGCTGCCCTGGTCCCAGATCCCCGAACTCGCCGACGTCTCGGGCATCGGCCGTTACCGCACCACGGTCACCCTCGGCAGGGCCTGGACCGGCGGCCACAGCGCCCGCCTGGAACTGGGCGCCGTGACCGACACCTGCCGGGTCACCGTCAACGGCCACCGCCTCGACCCCGTCGACCAGATCCATCCCGTGGTCGACCTCGGCGGGCTGCTCAAGCGAGGTTCCAACGTCATAGAGGTCGAGGTGGCCACCCCGCTCGCCAACCGGCTGCGGGTCAGCGACCCCGCGGTCTACGGCGGTCTGGCACGCCAGGCGTACGGGCTGCTCGGGCCGGTCCGTCTGGTGCCCTACGGGGAGGCACACGTACGCGACGCGCGTGCGTGAGTCGCCACGGCGTCGCGTCGGCCCCGGGCGCGGGCCCGGCCCGCGGTTCGTCCGTGGTCGACATCTTCCGCTTCGACAAGAAGGGCATGATCGCCGAGCACTGGGACGTGGTCCAGGACGTACCGGAGACCACC
>NZ_JBFAHW010000151.1:0-22303 GCF_040654355.1 Streptomyces sp. NPDC050704
TGACCACCGAAGGGACCCGGGACATCCTGGGGATCTGGGCCGGTGACGGCGGCGAGGGTGCGAAGTATTGGCTGCATGTGTTCACCGAGCTGAAGAACCGCGGCCTGGACGATGTGCTGATGCTGGTCTGCGACGGGCTCAAGGGACTGCCCGAGGCCGTGGAAGCCGTCTGGCCTCGCACGATTGTCCAGACGTGTGTGGTGCACCTGCTTCGCAACTCGTTCCGTTACGCCGCCCGCCAGGACTGGGACAAGGTCGCCAAGGCACTCAAGCCCGTTTACACCGCGCCCAGTGAGGACGCGGCGACGGAACGGTTCCTGGAGTTTCAGGAAGCGTGGGGCCGGAAGTATCCGGCGATCGTGAAGCTGTGGTCGGACGCCTGGGCCGAGTTCGTTCCCTTCCTCTCCTTCGACGTCGAGATCCGCAAGGTCCTCTGCAGCACGAATGCGATCGAGAGCGTCAACGCCCGCATCCGCAGGGCCGTCCGCGCTCGCGGACACTTCCCCAACGAGGCCGCCGCCCTCAAGTGCATCTACATGGCGCTGATGAGCCTGGACCCGACAGGGAAGGGCCGCAAGAGGTGGACCATGCGATGGAAAGCACCCCTGAACGCGTTCCAGATCGCCTTCGAGGGTCGCCTGACCCCGAGCAACAACTGGCCACTCAACAACCAAGATCAGCCGTTAAATTGACACACCCGCCGTTTCACTTCCGGCGAAACTCGTCACTCGGCTGTCCAGAGGCCGATCAGGCAGCCCAGCCTTGGTCACGATGGCAGTGCGCCTCAGTCACGGCTTGTGATTCGCAGGCGCGAGAACATCTTCGACCCCAGCGAATGAGTGACCCCAGCTCAAACTTCGATGGCATGTGATCAAGGTCGGCTGTCACAGGGCAAGGGGCGCCGGTCGTCGTTTAGTGCCCACCTCCCTCGAACGCACATCGTGCGCGATTCGTACGGCAAACGTACGCACATCGTACGTTTCATGGGATAGGGTCTGGGTCAGGAGGTGTTCCATGTCCGAGTTGTTCGATGCGGTCGACGCGCTGGTCGCGTCCCGCGCCACGCTGCCGCCACCGGCGGAGCGCAAGCGGCTGCGTGCCGCGCACGGCCTGACGATCGACGAAGTGGCCACCGCACTGAAGGTGCGGCGGGCCACGGTGTCCGGCTGGGAGTCCGGCAAGACCGAGCCCCGCCCGCCGGAGCGCGACGCCTACGCCCGGCTGCTGGACCAGCTCGCGGAGCTCTACCCGGCGCCCTCAGCGCCGGAGGAGACGGACGACCCGGCGATGCCAGCCACGTTCACCGCCTCGCCCGCCCCGACTGACGCGCAGGCTCTGTCCGCTGGTGCGGCTGTCGAGGCTGCGGACACGACTGCAGCCGAGAACACCCAGACCAGCCCCGTCGCCGCTGCCCCGGAGGCCGCAACGCGTCCGGCGCGCACCACCAGGCCGTCGTCGGCGTCGCGGCGCCCCTCGAGGAAGGCCGCCCCGGCGAACACCCCCGCCGATGGCACGGACCCGCGTTTCGCCAACGGCCCGCTCGCGGTCGTCGACGTCGACGCCGACGGACAGGTCCTCGCGTACTGCACCGGCGGCCTGGTCCTGGACGTGCCCGCCAAGTCGATCCCGGCCCTGGCGGACTGGACGCTGCGCGAGGCGAAGCTCGGTCAGCCGAAGCTGTCCGGGCCGGGCAAGGACGCCGACCCGCTGCTCGTCCTCACCCCGTCCGCGCTGGAGCGCTACGGCCTGCCGGTTGCCCTCACGGATGAGGAGCGCCTCGCCGGGCGGATCCCCGAGGGCCACAAGGTCATCAAGCAGCTGATCCGCGCGGAGTGGAAGCTGACCAAGCGCGGGTTCGGGTCATGGGCGCGGATCTACCGTCCCGCCACCGGTTCGGAGCGGGCCTGCGTGCAGCTGTGCATCCCGTCCTGGAATGCGCTGGATGCCCGGCACTGGGGCGAGGCTGGGCAGCTCCCGCCGGCGGAACTCGCCCGGGTGCTGGGCGTGTACGCGTCCCGAGTGATGACGCCGCGCGGATCGACCGCCGTGACCGGCCTTGAGCTGATGACCGCGCTGCACCCGCCGACCCGGGCCTCCGAGCCGGACCCCGACGGCAAGCGGCACTCCGAGCACAACCCCGGCTCGCTGGGGAAGGACCCGGTGGACTGCGCGCCGTGCGAGGCTCCCGACGGGCACCCGCTCCTCAAGGACCTGCCGCGCTTCCACGTCCGCGGCCCGGCGGAGAAGCTGTTCGAGGAGGCGTACGACTGGGCGCGGCCGATGACCGATGCCGAGTGCACCCTGCGCCACCTGGTCGGCATCGACGTGAACATGGCCTTCGCGGCAGGTGCCAACGGTCTGGTCGTCGGCATCGGTGCGCCCACGCACGTCAAGGCGCCGGTGTTCGACGCGAAGCTGCCCGGCTCCTGGCTGGTCGACCTGTCCCATGTGGACCTGTCGCGGGTGAAGGTCGGCAAGGACAAGTGGGCGGATCTGGACGCGAGTTTGCTGCCCAGCCCGTTCACGCCCAAGGGCGAGCGCCCCGAGGGCCCGGCCTGGTACGCGACGCCCACCGTGGCGTACGCGGTGGAACTCGGTTACGAGGTGCACCCGATCGAGGCGTACGTCCGGTACGAGAACGGCCGCTACCTGGACGGCTGGTACCAGCGGCTGCGTGACGCCTACCTCGCCACGATGGCCGACCTCGGTGTTGACGCCGACCTGGAGCCGGCCGACTTCCTGGCGGCGATGGACGGCTACCGCGGCCGTGACCCGGAGCTGGCGATCGTCGTCTCCGCAATCAAGGCGACGGTGAAGGGCGGCATCGGCAAGCTGCGCGAACGCCCGCGCGGGGAGGGCTGGCGGCCGGGCGAGCCGTGGCGTGCGCTGTCCCGCCCGACGTGGCGGCCCGACATCCGCGCGGCGGTCATCTCCCGCACCCGGATCAACCTGCACCGCAAGATCGTCAAGCATGCGGCGTTCACCGGCCAGTACCCGATCGCGGTCCTGTCCGACTGCGTCGTCTACGCCGCCAACGGCACCAGCCCGCTGGACTTCCTGCCCTACAAGGACGGCAAGCCGCTGCCCGGCGGCTTCAAGCTCGGCATCAACCCCGGCCTGGTCAAGCACGAGGGAGCTCAGGAAGTCCTGTGGGGCGAAGAGGTCCGCGAGCGGTTCAACGCCCCCGAGCTCAACCTCGCCCGGTACATCAAGGACGGCACCGTCACCGACGTCGACAACGGAGAGTAGGAGAAGGCGACGATGAGCCTGTTCGGGGACGGTCTGGACGCCGCGGTGCAGAAGGCGTTCACCCGCCCGGCGCCCAAGAGCGCGGGCCCGCAGATGCGGTACATGGTCAAGCAGTTGGGCGGCACCAAGCAGGTTGCCCAGATGCTGCGGATCTCGCAGCGCACTGTCGAGCGGTACGTGAAGGACCAGATCAAAAAGCCCCGGCCGGACCTCGCCGCGCGCCTGGAGCGCGAGGTGAAGAAGCGGTGGCAGCCTCAGATCCGGGCCAAGGCCCGCGAGAAGGCGGCGACGACCGGCGGCATCGTCATCGACGTCCACGCCCGCCTCGGGTACGCCGGGTCGCCGATCGACACGACGGACGAGGACCGCATCCGGCACCTCACCGTGGCCCTTCCGCCCCAGCACGCCGCCCGCCTCTTCGACGCGCAACAGCAGGGCGCCAACGACGACCGGCTGCGCGAGCTCACCGCCGAAGCCCTCAAGGAGGTCTACTTCCAAGACGGCGGCCGCCGCGCAGGATCCCTGCAGGAAGTCCAGATCAACGACGTACTGAATCTGGAGTTCGACCTGTAGAGGCCGTTGCTGAACTGCCTGTGGGCGTTGGTGTGGTCGGGTAGCCGGAAGCCCAGCCGGCCTCGGTCGGCGTGGGCGCGTATCCGTACTCGCTCCCGCCGGACGACGGGCCGGGACAGTTGAAGCGCTGGGATCAGCGCGGGCTGGCCATCGCTATCCAACGAGGTTGTGTAGTACGGGGATGGAGGCTCCAGCGACCAGCAGACCGGCCAGAACAGAGGCAGCAGGGGAGTTGCCGTCAAGGTGGGTAAGCCCGCCGACGAGGACGCCGATCAGCGCGCCGATCAGCAGAACCAGCGTGCTGCGCACTGACAGCAGGGAGGAGGACGGTGTGGGACCCGATGGTGAAGGCACCTTGGCTCCTTGGAAGTTGGATGCTGGTTCGTATGTCGCCAGGACGGGAATGTCCCACAGAGAACTTTCTTCGAGTTGTCCGTGGGACATCGGCACGCTAGAGACATACAAGGAGCCATGACCCCAGACCCGTTCCGACAGCAAGCAGACCACCAGCTGCTGACGGTGCTGGCTGCCTGCGGTTTCGCCGGTCCGCGCTACGCACGCTTCTCGGAGGAACTTGCTCGCTACGGCATCTCGGTACTGCAGGCCTGGCTGTACACCGGCCGGATCTTCGCCGCAACGGCCAAGTACGGCTTCCCCCTACACCCCACCGATGCCGAGCGGGCTGAACTGGCGCGCGACAGCGAACTGCGACAGGACCTAGCGAATATGACGGTGGCTCAGACCCTTCCGCGCTTCCGCGATGAAGCGTTGATACGCGGTGGCTGGCAGCCCGACGGCGGTTTGAGTCTCACCTCGTACTTCGTCGGCGCCTGTGTGTACCTTTTCCCCAACGAATATCGTCGGCACCGCACCGCCCAGCGACAGTGGAACCAGGCATCGGCCGCGGCGAAGGACCGATCCAGTTCGCTATGCGACGGTGCGGAAACCAGCCCCTTTCTGGGAAGACGAACTGTAGAAGAGGAACTGCGTAGCCTAGAACCACGCACCAGGGAAATTGTGGCGCTGCACCTTCAGTCGTACACGCACCAGGAGATCGCGGAGACCCTGGACGAGCCCTCCGCGAAAGCGGTCGAGGGCGTGTTGTACCGCTGGCGGCAACAGGTGAAGAGGAGCGGCAAGGAGGAGCGCGATGTCTAACAGCATCACGGACGCTCGCATCGACACCGATCCTGATCCGCACGCCTTCCATGTCCTGGCGTACACAGCCGACCCGGACGACGACTTCGAGGCACTACTCAACCGCTCGTCGCTGGGAACCGAAGGCGCGCGCAGCCTGCGCGAACGCACGCGGCTCGACACCGCACGCGACGCCGCTGGGCAGGAATGGGAGGTGCCCGGACTGCGGACGGTCATGGTGAACAGCCCCAACGACAAACCCGTGCGCGACCTTATCCGTCGCGCCGGGGTCGTGCTCTTCGACTTCGACGGGCCGATCTGCCGGCTGTTCGCGGGACACGCTTCGGAGCGTGTGAGAACTGATCTCATCGATTGGCTCGCCCAAGTCGGCCAGCTCGCACTGCTGACTCCCGAAGAGCAGGCGGCAGCCAGTGCGGACGACATCCTCCGCTTGGTCGCCCACCGTTACCCGGGCAGTGACCTGCATTCTGATCTAGAAAAGCGTCTGACTCAGGAAGAGCTCAAGGCGGTGTCCAGCGCCATGCCCACCCCCTATGCCGATCCGCTCATCCGCACCTGGACCGCGGTTGGATCTCGTCTGGCGATCACCACGGACGTCTCCGCACGGACGGCGAGGCACTACCTCGACGGCCGCGGAATGCTCGACTGCTTCGCTCCGCACATCTACGGCCGTACGGAGAGCGACCACGATCCGTACCGCCTTAGGCGCGCCATGACCTCGATGGGCGCAGGCATCGACGCCACGTTGATGATCAGCAGCAATCCGACTGCTGCCGAGGCCGCTCGACGAGCTGACATTTTCTTTCTCGGCTACGGACGCAACAAAAGGAGCGAGAGAGAGCTGCTGGAAGCGGGCGCCACCTGCACTATGTCGTCACTCGATCTCGTGCTCAGAATCCTACGAGACCACGAATGACGCGCCCCGATCGAGAATAGAGAGGTTCGACCGGAACGTGTGGACCGGCGCAGCCAATGACACCGGCTTCACCGTCACCCGCAGCTGACGGCCCTCCCCGTGGCGCCGGGGACCTTCTTTGCGCCGTCGAGGCCGTGGCGAAGCCCTTGAGTACGGGGTCCAGTTCGGCGGCCACCGCACCGGAAGCCTGGAAGAGGTGTGGTTCACGGACATCGAGCACCTCGAGTTCGACCTGTAGCAGCAGCGCCCCGAACAGCCCGCGAGCCCCGGACCGATGTGGTCCAGGGCCCGCTCGCGTATCCGGGGGGGCCTCTCGAATCTGCCGCCAAGTGACAAGTACCTGAGAGTGACGATCTTCCGACGCCTCGACTTGGGGCTACTGGCCAGAGGACCGCCCGGCATCAGATGGGCGGACGGGAGCCGTTGACGATGGTGTCGGTCCACGTCTGCAGGTGGTTCAGGATGCTCTCGACGCGGCCGAACATCGTGGTGAAGGGCAGGATGAGGAGCGGCAGGGCGAGCAACGCCGTGGCCACGATGAGCGGGAGCAGCGCCAGTATCCGGATGGCGGCGTTGGAGACGTCTCGGCCATGGCGAAACGCCTGCGTGAGGAACTGGTGTTGCTCCATGCTTGTCTCCCCTGGGGGTCCGCTGCGCCGTCTGGCTGCTTGTGACCAGCCTTCACTCCGGGGAAATGCCTAGGAAGAAGAATCAATAGGCAATAGTGCAGGTCAGGGGGCTGAATCAATTCGCCTGCTGGCTTGTGGGGCGGGGGATAGGTGAGTGAGGAGCGTAAGCCGAAGTCGAAGAGCGGACGCAAGCTCAAGCCGCTGGACCCCGCGGGCGACCCTGTGGTTCTGGACTTCACCAGGGACATGCGCACGTTCGTGCTCGAGCCCTTGCTGCTGGGCGAGAACGGCTACACGGTTCGGCAGCTCGCGGAGGGGCTGGGGGAGGGGTTCAGCGGGTCCACGCTGTCGCGGATCATCAACGGTTGGGTACCTCCCCAACGGGAGAAGGTGCGCATCCTGCTGCGCCACTTCGGCGATCTGACCGGGCAGCCGCTCACGGATGCGGTACAGCAGCAGTTGCTCACCAAGTACATGGCGGCGCTGCAGGTCCAGGACGAGGAGCAGTGGGACTTCTTCGTCGCGTTGGACGAGCGCGATGCGGCCGTGCGCAAGTCGGACTGGTTGGACGAGCAGGTGGACACGCTGCGCAGCGAGGTGCAACGGCTGCAGGGGCAGATAGAGCAGAAGAACCAGGTGATCGCGGACACCCGGGCGGACCTCGATCAGACCGCGCGGGAGCTGACTGCGGCCTCGACGTTGGGTGACGATGCCGAGCGGTGGCGCATCGAGGCGGAGGAACTGCGCGGACAGTTGGAGGACGAGCAGCGCGAGCGGCAGCGGCTGGCCGAGGAGGTGCAGGAGAAGGGCGACCAGCTGGAGGACGTCCGGGCCCTCGTGCGGACTGCGGAGGAGGACTTGGCGCAGAGCGAGGAGAAGCTGGTCGCCCTGTTCAGCGCGCGCACCGCGGAGGCGGACGAGCGGGAGCTCCACCGCTCCGGGGAGCGTGCGCTGGAAGAGGCGGACTCCGTGGTCACGGAGGCGCTGGCCGCGATGCAGGACGAGCTCACGCACCGCCAGCTGGCTCCGGCCCTGCCGAGCGTCGAGGGCCCGATTGACCCACCGCCTGAAACGATGCGCCCAGGCCGACGATGGGGGCCGATCCGCTCGGCGACCTCGGAAGGAGCGCTGCTGGTCACGGTGCTGCGCGGCCTCGTGGACAACAGCGGCAAGTCTCTGGAGGACCTCTGCTCGGAGCTGGCGACCTCGGCCACGCGGCTGGACATGTACCTGTATGGGGACCAGCTCCCCCCTGCCTACCAGGTCTCCCGCCTGGTGCGGGCGACCGTTCCGCCGGAGGAGGTCGAGCGCACCGAGGTGGACGCCATCGTCCTCCTCGATCAGGCGCGGCGCGCGGTGAAGGAGCGCGGCGGGGACGCGGGTGAGGAGACGACCGGCGGCGATTGGATGCAGGGCCTGGTTGATCGTGATCGTCGGACGAGGAAGACCGTCGGCATCGTCGCGGCGGCGCTCACCGTAGCGCTCATTGCGGCCACGCTGGGCTATCTCCTGAAGCCATTCTTGGACAAGAGCAATGCGGGGCCAGGGGCGCACCCCTCGTCGTCTGCTTCGCCCTCCCCGCACGTGTCCGCCGGGTCATCGCCGTGGAGCTTCAGTACGGGCTCGCCCATCCACAGCTCGCCCGTCGTCACGGACAGCAGCGTCTACTTCGCGACCGACAGCGCCGTCTACGCATTGAACGCCGCCACCGGCAAGCGACTGTGGAAGCGGAGAATCGCGGTCGCCCAAGCAACTTCGGGCGTCGGGCCGACGGTGTCGAACAATGTGGCGTACGTCGGCGATAAGCACGGCAACCTGCACGCCCTGAACACCAGCAACGGGTCGACCCTGTGGAAGCACCACACGACCACCGGCTCGATCAGCACCACCCCGGCGGTGGCCGACGGTGCCGTCTACTTCGGCGACGAGAACGGCCACGTGTACGCCGTGGACGCGAAGACCGGCACGACTACCTTATGGAGCAGGAACTTCAGCTTTCCGGGCGGCGGCTCCATCTCCTCCCCCGTGGTGGACAAGGGGGTCGTCTACCTAAGCAAAACGGTCGCCCCCTTCTACGCACTGGACGCGAAGACCGGGAAGACCCTGTGGCACCAGTGGGACGGTGGCGACGGATCCTGGGTGAGGCCCGCGCTCGACGCGGACCGTGTATTCGTCAACAGCTACGACGAGCGGATCTACGCCTACGACCGTTCCTCGGGGAAGCCGCGGTGGATCCGGCACCTCGACGGCGGCTACACCTACTCCCAGCCCGTGGTCGTCGACGGCCGGGTTTACTGCGGCAGCCACGTGGGTGTGTACGCCGTCGACGCCGACAGCGGCAAGGTGCTGTGGACCACCCCGAAGGGCACCGCCGATTCCGGGTACGTATCCCCTGCCGTCGCGGACGGCGTGGTCTACACGGGCGGATGGGAAGATCCCCACCTCTACGCGTTCAAGGCGACGGACGGCAGCCTCCGCTGGAAGTTCACCACCGACGGCGATGTCCAGAGCGCCCCTGTCGTCGCCAATGGAAGAATCTACTTCGGCAGCTGGGAGGGGACCTTCTACTCCATCAACGCGAAGACCGGAGGCAAGATTGCCCCCAACAACATCCTCACGGACAAATCATGAACAGCACATCCATGCCCCTTGCCCCGAGTAGCAGCCCAAGCAACAGAGGCACACCGGCGGTGGCAACACCGGGTTAATCGGCCCTGTTCTCGTATAGCTGCCGCATCGATGCCTCCGCGCCTCGACCAACTGGATCACGACGAAGCGTTCCTCGACCGGATCTTCTGGTGGTACCTGGCCACGGTAGAGCTCACCAATCGATTGATCGCGTCGCGGACCTCCGCCTGAGCCCTGCGGATCAATCTTCAAAGCCGTGGTCGAAACCCTTGAGCATGGGGTCCAGTTCGGCCGCCGCGCCGCACAGCGCACACAGCCGGGCCCCGGGCTGCTCCGCGGCGTCCAGCGCCTTGTCGAGGGTCAGCTTCGGCGCCCCGGCGGGTGCTTCCTCACAGTCGACGGCATGGATGACGCCCCGGCCGGGACCGCGGCCGCCGTCCAGCTTCTGCAACACCCATCCCGACGGCCGACGCTCCCCGAGGATCTGCCGCTCCGTCGACGGCGGCGGCAGCCGGGTCGTCGGAACGTCGTCGTACGAGACGCCGGGCACGGGCTTCACGTGGTCCGGGGCTTGCACCCACACCACGTACCAGGCGGGCTCCACAGCCCCCGTAGGCGTGTTCTGCCAGGCCGGGACGGCCACCTTGTACAGCCAGGTGCCCGGGACCTGTTGGCGCTCCTGGAGGCGGCCGGTGACCTCCTGGCCGTCGGGCAGGACCACGATGATGGGCGGCGGCTCGGGTGGCGTGTCCGCCACGGCTACGCGGCCTCTTGGCCCTCGCGCTCGCGTGCGAGGGCGTGCTTGAGCTGGGAGCGGGCATCGAGCCGTTCGGGTCCGGCGACGTCGTTCCAGAAGGTGTGCGTGACGATCGTGGCGGCGAGGTCGCGTTCCCGCTCGCGTAGCGCGGCGACCTCTTGCTGCTCCTGCTCCGACCAGCCTGGCGAGTGCGGGTATGCGCGGGAGGTGGTGAGCCAGTAGCCCTCGGGGCGCTGCCAGCCTTCCGTCGGTTCGACGGAGTAGGGCAGCGGCTTGTACAGGGCGGTGAGGTCGGCCCGCACCTGGGTGAGTTCCTGCTGCGCTGCGATGAGGTCGCCGGGGTAGTCGTACGTTGTCGCCACGGCCCCAGCAGTAGTTCGACCCGGCGGCCGTACTGCCCGTACGACGCGGCGGCACTGCGCGCCCGGCAGCTTCTGCTGATGACGGCTCAGGGCTGGTCGGGCGGGGTGTCGTGCAAGTACCAGCCGTGGGTGGCCATGCACTCCTTCGTCCACTCCATCAGCAGGTGTGAGCCCTCCGTGACGCGGTTGCGTCATGGCCGCCGTCGTCGGCGAACCACTGCACGAGAAGGCCGGCCGCCGGGCGGTCCACGTCTCCGGTGTCGCACACCGGGCACAGCTCCAGGTGGATCGGCCGCCCGTGTGTGTCGTTCTGCGGCGCCACCTCGCTCATGATGAGGTCGCCCCGGCAGCGTGAACACTGCGGCAGCCGGTCGGAAAGCCTGAGCAGATTCATGGCCAGTCCCCTTGCTCTGGACGTGGCCCTCCACCCAAGACCCGCTGATCTGTGCCGTCAACCCCACCCGCGACGGTGGGGCTCCCGTTCACGGAATCTGTCCACAGGGGAACGGGTGTGTGCTGGAGGAATGATCGACAGCGACGAAGCGCAGCCGCCGGCCCCGCGCCGCAACAGGGTCCTGGACGCACTCAGCCGACGTCCCCGCACTGACGCTGCAGCGCCTGCTCGGAGCCCGCCCCGGTCGTACGCTCCACGAGCGCGCCCACGGCCGCGACGCCTCCGTCACGGCCTGGCCGGTTTCGGGCGTCACATCATGAACTCAGTGGGGATATTCGCCGCAAGGGCGTCCCGGTCCAGAATCTGCACCTTCCGGTAGGCAGTTGAGATCACTCCGGCTCCACGCAGTGTCCGAAGTTCGTTCTCCACCGATGCCCTGCTCAGCCCCACCAGTTGCGCCATCTGTGCCTGATTCACTCCAACCACCAAGCCAGCAGGGCACCCCCAACCGCACAGCACCTCGCTGAGTTCCAGTAGGAGCCAAGCCGTCCGCGCCAGACTGCTGAGGCGGTCGACGGCCCGCCAGACGCCCAGACGCAGTACATGCTGCGCGAGCGCGGAGTGCAACGCTGCGCTGATCTCCGGGCGCTGCTCAGCGAAGTGACGCAGACGGAAGGCAGGGATCACCAGGCAGGAGGTTCGCAGCATGATGGTTCGCGCAAAATGAGAGCCCGCATGTCGTTCATAGAGATCGATGTCACCCAGCAGATCCCCAGGCCCACGGAGCAAAGGATTCCAGTTTCCTCCTTCCTCGATCACGCCTCCGCGCGTGAGGAGATATACCGCGTCACCGGCAAGGTGAATGATGGTGTTGGAAGGAAATGACTTTGAGTGACTGAGGCCAATGAGTTCACTCTCCAGGGCCGGAGGGATTTCCCCCGAGAAACCTCGATCGGGAAGCCCTCGGACGCCGCGGTGCCCATACGAAAAGCGGCCCTGTGCGCTCACCAGGAGCCCGTTCCCGTACTGTTGACCGAGACCGCCGGCTCCGGTGTTACCACGCTCGGCGGGGGGCCCGGTACGCCACCAAAGGCGTAGATCACGGCCGCGATTGCTCCTACGAGACCCGAGATCGCCGTGATCAGCACCGCCATCTTGGCCGGCGTAGCCGACGGGAAGGTCCGTATGACGCCATACGTCAGGAGCGCCACTATGGAAACAGTCGCCACGCCTGCGATCAGGAAGATCGCGAAGTTCCAGCTCATGGATCCTCAATTCGCCGAGCCCTCAGATCTAAAAGACGCCGTGGTAAAGGGCGCCCACAGGCGAACATACGCCTATTCTGAAAATATAACCAGCCTCGCCGCACCCCCGATTCCAGGTAAAGGCAATCCCTGGGTCTAGGTAAAGGCGATTTAGATAATTCGAGTAACTCCATATTCCTAGGGATTTTTCCGCGCTGATACGGCGAACTATTGAGGCATCGAGTTGGCCTCTTCGCCGAGCCCGCCTCGATCGGAGGGTGGCGCCCGGGGTGGTAGCCGGGCATCACCCTCGCATCCCTCGGTCGCCGGTTGTGCTGTCATGGACATGCTCAAGATGGCGAACTGCACAGCGCCCGGCATGACTTCACCGTGCTGCGGACCCGGGACACGATTGATACCGATAGCCTGCCCGCGGACGCGGGATCGGAGCCCCGCTATTGAAGCGGTGCGTGCAGGTGTACTGGCAGCTCGACTACATGCTGCTGTTCGGCGAGTTCGAGACGCCGCGCGATCTCGGGCCGTACTACGCGCGCCAGGGCTTCACCGCGCTGCGGCCCGGGCCGGGATCGACGTCGGCACCGTGCTGGCTGGTGTGATGATCCAGCTCGGTGCCAACCCGGGCGAGACGTTCCTCTACCGGTGGCGCGCCGCGTCAGGTGACCGGGTGACGAGCCGTCACCCGGTCACCTGCTTGCCGGGCTCTTGCTGACCGCCGTCCAGCACCTACTCGGGGGCTGACCCGGGCAGACCGTGTCCGCCCGGCCCGGGCATTGATCCGCGCCGGTCTCCCCGCGCACTCTGCCCGCCTCAGCCTCCGTACGGCACGCCTTCCGCCGCGATCACCTTCACCGAGCCGTGATCGCGGTGACTATGGCGCTCAGGAGGGCCAGCGCAGTGAGGCCGACCGTGAACGGCTGCGCCAGTTTCGGGTGGCGGTGCACGGCGTAGGTGAGGACGCTGGCGATCAGCAGGCCGACCAGAACCAGCAGCAGGATGGTCAACAGGGCGAGCGTGGGCATGACGGGCTGTTCCTTTGTGAGATAGGAAGGGGCGCCCGGTCATGTCCTGGCCGCGCACGCGCAGCAGGTCGAAACGCGACCAGGTGCGCCGGGAACTCGACCGCTGCGCGGGCTGCGGCCGCATCGCGGCGGTGCATCCGTTGTTGGAGACGCTCGAACGCGAGCGAGCCCGCCTCCCACACGATGAGCTCGCAGTCGACCGCCGTATCGTCCGGCAGCCGCCGCACGGCCTCCTCGATCTCTGGGAACGCCCGGGCCAGGTCACTGCCGTTACGGCTCCGGAGGGCGATACGGCCATCGGCCCACCGGCCGGCCAGTGCGCGATAGCCGTCCCACTTCGGCTCCGCAGCACTACCGGGCCGCAGATCGGGCACGGACACGGGGGTGGTCAGCATCGGCTCCGGCAGCGTCCAAGTCACCTCTCATCTCTTCCACCTGCCATGTCCGCCACCCGAGTGACTGCGCATCGCCCGGCGAGCGAGGCGTAACTCCGCTCGCAGAGGACACGAGGGCCCCGGCCGCGGTCCCCGAGGGCGTGGGCATACTGCTGGCCATGACGACCCCGCTCCGTACCCGCATGTACGTGATCACCGTCGCGGTGCTGGTGTGCGTGGTGGGGAGCGGAGCCTGCCTCGGCTTCCTCCTGGACGGCTGGACGGGTGCCGTGGTCGGCGCGGGTGCCGCCGGCCTGGGCGCGGGATTCGGAATGCTTGTCCGTCCCCGGCCCGCGGTGGCTTCCGTCCGGGCCGCGAGGGGAGATGGCTATGCGGAAGGGATCGCCGACGTGGTCCTGTTGAGCGTCGCGATGTACGAGGCTGCGGTTTTCCCGCTCACCTCTGATGGGGTGAGCGATGAGGAGCAGGAGGCCCGTCGCACCGTCGCGTACCGGCTCTCCGCCTATGACGGCCTGCCCCGTTCCGTTCGGGTGTCGGCGGCCGCCGCGTTGGAGGCTCTTGACGACGGAGCGGACGCCGAACGTGCCCGCGCTGCCGTGAAGGAACTGTCGCTCGCGGTATATGAGTGCCGCAACGGCCGTTCTCTGCAGGGTGATGCCTCTGACTCCAGCAACGGGTAGAGATCACCTGGCTTCTCGGCCCGGTTACCCAGCACGCACGGCGGGCCGCAGACCTCGCCCGTTCGAGGGAATTCGGCGGCTCGTGTCTTCGGCCGGTGCGGCGCTCCTGGCCGGTTGTGGTCGTACGCGATGCGCACCTGCTGCGGACCGAGGCCCTGCAGTACGTCTACGGGGTGTGGAGCCTGTTCCAGAACCGCGAACGCCGGATGCCCGTCGTCCTGGTGGGACCCGAGGAGATCCGGTCCGTGCTGCGCCGGCCGTCACTCGCCAGCCTGGAGAGCTGCGTCTTCCTGGCACCGCCTCGCGGCGGCCGACGCCATCCGACTGCGGAAAGCCACCTGATTCCACGACACTTAGATCATGGACGCAGGGATAGCCGCGTTACTCGGAGCGGCAGTCGGTGCGGTGGGAACCGGCGCGGCGGCGGTGGCCAGCGGATGGCTGGGGGCTCGCACCGCTCAGCAGCAGATCATCGCTCAGCACATTCAGGCGGACCAGCAGCGTCGCTTTGAGCATGCGCGCGACCGCCGCGAGCCGCGGAGCCAGGCCTACGCCGACCTCATCGCCCAGACGCAGAAGATGGGCACCCTGGTCAATGTGATGAACGGAGCGGAGACATACGCGACGGACGACGTGCACAAGGTGATGGAGGAGACCACCAAACTGCTGCGCTGCCGTGCCCGCGTGGCGGTCGAAGGCCCAGTCAATGTCGCGGACAGAACGGAAGGCGTGATCGAGGCTGCCACGGACTGCCGGGATGCGCTGATGGCACTGGCGTCGCTACCGGGAGCTTCACCGGAGCTGCAGGCGATGTCCCGTCCAGAGCTGATCGAGCTGTGCCGCGACGGCGTTGAATTACTTGCGGAGAGCCTGACCGTCTTCGTCGACGAAGCCCGCGAGGCACTCGATGACAACGGTGGGAGCCAGCACATCGCCTCAGTCGGCCAGGTTGACGTGGGGTAGGTATGAGGGCGGCCGAAGCGATTCGGACGACTACGCCGACCGACTCCTGGGTGGTCCGCTCGCCGGGATCGAGCTGGAGACCACCGACATAGCCGGAAGCTGGCTCACGGCCGGTGACGCCGACCGGGGCCTGTACATCCCTGCGCACCGGAATTCGGTGCCCGGCATCGTCCCGGCGGAGTTCCGGGCAGCTGCCCCGCGCAGCCGATAGCAGGCGGGATGCCGCAGGAGGTGCGGAGTGCTGCGACCCCGTGGCTTCAGGGTCTGGCTTTGAAGCGGCTGAACATGTCCGGGATGAACTGGAGGAGAAGCTCCTTGGCGTCCTCGGGTCGTTTCAGTTCGTCGTGGCCGAAGCGGAAGACCTCGTACCCCCTGAGCTTGAGATCCCGGTCGGCGGCGACCATGTCCGCGTATTTGGCGGTGTCGGGAGTACGGCCGTTGTCGCGTGTGTAGTGCTGCACTCCGTCGACCTCCAGGACGACACGCTGTCCGTAGGGCAGCAGCAGAAGGAAGTCCATGCGGGAACGCAGCAGCGCTTCGGGGCCGCGTTCTTTGACGGTTTTAGGATCCCAGTGCAGCCATACCTCCGGCAGGAGAGCAAGGTCATCCGCGCAGAACGGGCGAGCCGTACGGTAGGCCGTGAAGAGGTTCCTCTGACCCGGTGAGTTGCCCGGCAGGCTCCTGAGGAGCCGTTGGTAGAGATCTTCATCAGCGTCGCTCTCGCTGTTGAACTCGTGGGTGTCCTGCCACCAGCGGTGCAGGTCACGCCAACGCAGACTCTCGACAGGAACCTCCCGGTCATAGACAAGGGTGGCGCCCGGACGCCCACCGACGATCTCGATGTCGTTGTCCACCGAGGACCGAAAACGAATGTCCGGCTTCCCGAGGGAAGCGAAAATGATGTTCTTCGGCTTCCGGTTGCTGTGCAGCCGCGTCGACACCAGGGTAAAGAGCGGATAGCCGCCATCGCTGCCGGTTTGCCGCAACTCGATGCCATGGGCGCGGAGGTGATCGTTGATCGTGGTGGCTGTCTTCTCCTGCAGGTGCTCGTCCAAGAGCACGTCTGCCGAGACCAGGCCTTCCAGGAAGCGGGCGAATCTGGCGTCCCCTGCCTCGAACGCACCGAGGCTCTCGCAAAGCCGCTCGGTCGACCAGTCCTCCTCATCGCGATTGCGGAAGACGTGCTTCTCGATGAGGTCCTTCAGCGTCACCGGCCGCGTCCCGTTCAGCAGCAGCGCGCTGAACTCGTCGAAGGAAAGGTCCGGTCCCTCGATCACCCAGAGACGATCCAGCAGCCGCAGGAAGCGGTCATGGTGCTGGGTGAGTTCCGGGAGATACAGGGCGCGCGCCAGTTCACGGCGGGCCTTCTTGGGGATGCCGGGTGGTGCACCCTCTTCCCACAGCAGGTCTTCGAGCTGATGGCGGAGCGGCGGGCGCACAGGGAAGGGGAAGTCCTGCTGCTGTAGGACGCGTTGGGCCAGCCGTGGCAGTTCCATGTCGGGTACCTGCTGGAGGCTCTGTTCAACCCGGGCCGGCTTGCTGCCGGCGTCCTCAGGAATCACTGGCATACCCAGTCGCTCGAAGGCCCGACTCAGCACGGTGTGCGTCAGGTTGCTGAGAGGCGCGACGGCTGTGTCGAGCAGTGCACGAAGCGCTGAACGATCGCTGCTGTCGACCATGGGCAGATGGTCGCAGAAACCATGGGAATCCGGCAGTGGCCCTCACTACGCATAAACGGAACTGCCGTGACAGCACGAGGCCCCGGGCGATAACGCCCGGGGCCTCTCAGTGCACTTCGCTTGACCGCTCGGTTCAACGACCAGCCGCGGCCGGTGTCACGCCCACTCCACTCCAAGTTCCCGCAGCGAGTCCAACTGACCCTGGGCGAGCCCGACGACGGGCGGCGGGCTCAGTACCGGAAATGCGTGGTGACGGCCCGGTGATCCCGTTTAGCGTGATCAGGCTGGCGATCGTCAGCAGCATGTGGTGAACACACTGGAGTTCCGATGGCTCTGCCCGCACGACTCACTGCCGCCCTGGGACGACACCCCGACGACCTCACCGAGGACGATCTGCAGCGTGCGGTCGAGAACCACATCCCCGAGAGTGTCGACCTCGATTGGAAGAAGGACTTCTACAAGGGCACCGACGCGGACAAGAAGGAACTCGCCAAGGACGTGTCCGCCATGGCCAACACCGCCGGCGGCATGGTCGTCATCGGCGTCGACGATGGCAAGCAGGACCACGCCCACGCCCTGGCCGCCTTCGACCCGGTCCAGGGCCGCGGTGAAGAGTGGATCCGCTCGGTGCTCGCGAACTGGATCCAGCCCGTCGTTCCCAACGTCGGCGTACGGGCCGTGAGATCCGCAGCCCACGAAGGAAAGATTTACTGGCTGCTCACGGTGCCCCGGAGCACCCAGGCACCGCACGCCGTCGCGGCCCCGGGTAACGACTACCACTTCCGGGTCCACGTCCGGCACGGCACCACGACCCGCGCCCTCTCCGAATCCGAGATCGCCCAGCGCTACCGTGACCGTTTCCAGGCCGCCTCTGACGACGTCGACCGCCTGAAGCAGGTCGCCGACGCAGGCTTTGGCTACTTGTCGGCCTACCTGACCAGCACTGAGCACGGCGGCAGTCCAAGGGCGACCTTCTCTCCAGGCTGGGTCAGCCTGGCCGCAGTCCCGGCTGCCCGGGGCACCTACTCCCTGACCACACGGGCGGACCGAGACGCAGCCTTCGTCCGCTTCCGCACGCTCGCCTGTGAAGGAGTGACCACCAGCGCGATGCCGGATGGCACCGCGCTGGTCGGACGCCGCCAGGTCCGCTTTGAGGGCAGACCAACCGGCCAGCTCCACCAAGACGGCAGCTTCTACGCGGCACGGCCGATCAACCTTCAGCGCGACCACTACAACGACGACGGCCCCAAGCGGCTGTATCACCGTGAGCTCGAACTCGATCTCGTGGCTCTGGTTCAGGCTGCGGCAGCCTGGGCAGCGGAGACCGGAGCGGTCGGTGACATGGTGCTGTCCGCTGCGCTCCACCGCTTCGACGGCGGCGACGGGCCGGTGCGCCTGGTCGCGTCAGAGGAGGCCTACCCGAGGGACGGCACCGTTGCGCCGCTCCCGGAAAGCCCGGCACAGACCACGGTGGACCTTGGTGCCATCGTCACCGACAAGCGGGAGGCCGTGGTCGCGGCCTACGCCCTCGTCGCAGACCTGTTGGCCGACATGGGGACGCATCAGCCTTACGTCCTGACCCCTGACGGGGACATCCAGATCGACCGGCTCAACACCGACTACCGCCAACAGCTCACCGGTTGGGACGCAGGGCGATAGCCGCCAGATGGGCCACAGCACAAGACCCCGGGCCTCGACAGGCCCCGGGTCCGGTGGGGGGAGGTCGTCTCAGTAGTCGTCCCGGTCGGAGGGCGGTCCGTACTGCTCGATCAGGTCGCAGGTGCAGGTGCCACCCTCGTACACCGACTTGTCGCACTCGTCATGGTGGTCCTGCTGCGCCGGGACGGGCCGTGCGGTGACTGCGGCGGGCCGGGCCGGGCTGGTCGGCGGTGCGGAACTCGGTGTCGACAACGGTGGAGGCGTTTTCGTCCTTTCGCCACTTCGCGGGGTTGTTGTACGGAACCAGGCCGCCCGCGTAGGCCATGCGCAGCAGTTCGGCCTTGGTGTGGTTGCGCATCGGCTCGTTCATGCGCTGCATCCGGGCCGTGCCCCGCGCCGCCTGGTGCTCTTCCTCCTTCACCGTGTCGCCCTGGTCGTTAGGCGGCTGCCACGATCGCCGGCGCGCGATCCGCGCGGCGAACGACGTCCCAACCCCGTTCCCGCTCCGCTCCTCTTCCCGCTCCTGCCCGGCGTCTGCTGGCCCGGACGTTTCGAAGATTCTCGAAATGCTGGATCGGCCGACGCCGCCCTCCAAGAATCGTGTCCCAGTCGCTGTTTCGCGCATCTGTATCAGTGACCGCTCGAAGCGGCACCGGATTCCGGCAATCAGGAGAAGAAAATGCGTAAAGCCGTACTCGGTTTGTTCGTGGCGCTGGCGGCTGTGCTCGCGGTAGCGCCGCTCGCTGGTGCTGACCAGATCGAGACCGTCGCCTGCTGCGGCCAGGTCCCGAAGTAGTGGGTACTCACCGTTAGCGCGATCTTGTAGCAAGGGTCCGTCAGCTTGCTGGCGGGCCCTTCCCTTCGTTCGGGACGGTGAGCGGACGGAAGCCGGCCGTACCTGATCACACGGTGCGGGGCACCGTTCGCCTGCCGCGACAAGCTCCGAGACCGCCGGCCTACGAGCAGGCGCGACGTCAGCCGGTGGTCGGCGCCTTCCGCGTCCACTGGCTCGTGCGTGGGCTCTTGCGGGTCAGACGCCGGGTCATCATGGTGATGAGTGCCCAGTTCAGGTGTGCTTCGGATTCTCTGAACTACCGAGATGTCTCCAGGTAGGGCTCAGTCCCACCACAACACGACGAACAGCCCTCGCCGCGCTGCATCAACGTAGAAGTCCCTCAGGGCCGTGAAGTGGTGCGTGAGGTAGGCCAGTGCGTCGCGCACCGTCGTGGACGTCGGCTGCAGCGGTGGCCATCGCGATCTGCTCGCTCTCGCGCGCCAGCAGCCGCCGGGTGGCGTGCCAGGGCGGTGCGAGTGCCCGCGCCACGCCGTCCACGACCTTCACGTACGCGGCGAGGAAGCCCTGCGGGTCGTCCACCAGCGGGCGCCTGGCGGCGACCCGCCGTACCGCTCCACGACCTCACCGGCTAGCCGATCCGGGTCGTGTCCCCGCAGCCCCTCCGCGACATCGCGGAGCCGGGTGAGCGACAGGTCTCCTTGCGGTTCAGTCTGCTGGGGTGGCGGACAGGAGTTCGAGGAGGGCCATGCCTCGGGCCGTGGCCCGCAAGCGGACGTGTTGGCCGTGTCGTTCGCGTTCCAGCAGTCCTGCCGCGGCAAGCTGATCGCAGTGGTAGGTGGCGGTGCTTGGGCTGATGTGCAGGCTGCGGGCGAGTTCGCCGACTGCGGGCTGGCGGGTCAGCTGGCGCAGGATCGCTGCCCGTATGGCTCCCAGGATGAGGACGAGCGCGTCATCTGCCGGGGCGGGGCTGTCGGGGGAGGCACCGGTGATGTGGCCCAGGCCGGGCAGGGGGTATCCGATCCAGAAATGTTCCGGGTGTACGGCGTCGTACAGGCCAGCCCGGTGGCCGGAGGCCAGGGGCATGAATATGAGGCGGCGATTGCCGAGTTCCGCGGGTGCTCCGGGGTCGCAGGGCGGCAGCTGCAATACGCCGTCGCGGTAGGGGACTATGGAGTTGAGGCCGGCCAGCACGGGGGCGAGGCTGCCGCTGACGGTGGCGAACCCGACGCGTTCCATTTCCCGTCCGATCAGGCCGTCTGCCCGCTTCCATAACGGCTCGAATGCCTCCCAGACGGAGGTGACCACGTGCTGGTAGGCCGTGAGGTAGTCACGCGGCGAGTCCAGAACCCTCCGCAGGGCCGGAGGCGGTGAGACGGGACTTTGCGCAGCCGTATCGTCGGCGAACTCGTCGGGGCTGAGCGACATCAGCTGGTCCAAGGTGGCCGACATCTTCGTGCTGCGCAGCTCGGAGGTCAGGGCCAGGCTGTCCGGTATGACGCCATGTGCCGTGGAAAGCAACGTGCGGACGAGGGGCACGGCAGCAGCGGGAGCGGAGTCGTGGACGGTCCTGCGCCACAGATCAGGTACATCGACAGAATGATCACCGAGAACACCCAAGAGCAAGGTGAACAGTGTGGCACCGGGATGCCTGACCACATCGACCTGCACTTGCTCCAACGGACCCAGCCGCACGATGCGCTCCGCCGTCATCCCGCTCCCCCCCCCGTGGCAGTTGTTCAGCGTTTGGAGGATATTCGAAGAGCTGGCCGGCGGTCCGCTCGTTGATCGAAGGATGTGGCCACAGGCAGCGGCGCGGACAGCCTGCTCACCTGACGCCGGGGGAGCCTCGGAGCGATGAAATGCCCAGCCTCTTGCAGGCTGCGCGCCCTGCTCACCACCTTCTTTGAGCAGGGCAACGAACAGCGGATGGCTTTTGGAGGGTTTATGCGTACTGGGCGGCGTTTCTTTGCAGGTTGAGGTCTGACCGTACCCGGGCGGCCGCCGCCGTGGCAGTCGGTGAGGTGGGGGGATGGGACGCCGTGTGGCAGCTGCTCCCGTACGTCGACGACGACGCCGACACCGAGCTGAGCAAGGGCGCGATCGACGGCTTGGGCGCACTCGTGTACGGCGGGCTGCACCTGTGGGAACGTCATCCGGTGGCCTGGGTGCTGGTCGCTCACCTGGAAGCCGGGCGGGACGACGTCTGGCGGACACGCAACGCGCTGGATGGCCTGGCCCAGGCCCTGCCCGGCGTGCGGCGCCTGGCCGACACGGCACCCTCCGGGGAGGTCAGGGCCGCCGCTCTGTCGCTTCTCGACGTGGACGATCCCACCGACAAGAACGCCCACAGGGATGTACGACGCTTTGTGCGAGGCCTGCACGACCCGCACGAGGCCGTCCGGTACGAGGCCGCGCTCGGCCTGGCGCGGTGGGTGGAGGCCGCCGGGTCGCTGCCGGCGGAGAGCGGAGCGGTACGCGAACGACTGGCCGTCCTCGCCGCGAGCGGCTCCCACAGCTCCCCGCGGCTGCGGCAGGCCGCCGCCGACGTGCTTGAGGCCGTGGCCCCCGATACGCGCGGCTGACCTGGCCGTGGGAGGCCGGGAGACCGGTCACTGAGCAGTGGGGGGGCGGGGGCAAGCCAAGCACCTAATGGGGCCTCAACGCCGCGCGTGGCGGATCTTCAACCGGCCGAACCCCATGGTCCCGGAGATCCGGATCCTCGGCCCACCGGGGCTGGAGCTCCGCCGGGTCTTGTAGCGCGTGTCTTTCCAACCGGTGTGCAGCTCCTCGAAGTCGACGATCGCGTCGCGAGGCACCGTGATCTTTGCCCTGCCGGTGCCGAGCTGCAACTCGATGTCGACTGCCGGATGTTCGATGACCGCCCGGGACAGGTCCAGGTGCACCCTTCCGAATGCGGACTCGACCTTGAGGAACCGAGGTACCCGCCATGCGCCGCGCCGCCGGATCCGTCCACCGGCGGCGGCAATCGTGGACGTGGTGTCGGCCTTCTCCTCCGGGAGCGAGGCCAGCGGCGAATCGAGCTCGCTGCGTGTCTTGGCGGTGAGCACCTGGTGGAGGCGTTCGTCCAACTCCTCGTGCGAGATGTGCTCTTCGGCGTACGCCGCCTGCAGCCGCTGGACGGCCGTGTCGCGGTCGTCTTCGCTGATCAGCGACTGCGGGT